>NZ_BAAHFQ010000232.1:0-3472 GCF_054681715.1 Deferrisoma sp. | reverse complement strand
TCGCCGATGGCCTGCTCCACCAGGGCGCCCATCCGGAGGATCTGCTGCTGGAGCCGCTCCAGGTCGGCCTCGTAGGCCCTGCTCGTGTGGGGTTTCATCGGTGCCTCCGGGGCCGGCTCAGCCGAACCGGCCGGTGATGTACGCCTCGGTCTGTTCGTCGGCCGGCGAGGTGAAGATTTTCTGGGTCCGATCGTACTCGACGAGGCGGCCCATGTAAAAGAACCCGGTGTAGTCCGACACCCGAGCGGCCTGCTGCATGTTGTGGGTCACGATGACGATCGTGTAGCGCTCTTTGAGCTCCACCACAAGGTCCTCCAGTCGCGCCGTGGAGATGGGGTCGAGGGCGCTCGCCGGCTCGTCCATCAGGAGCACTTCGGGCTCCACGGCCAGGGCCCGGGCGATGCACAGCCGCTGCTGCTGCCCGCCCGAAAGCTCCAGGGCCGAGGCCCGCAGGCGGTCCTTCACCTCGTCCCACAGGGCGGCTTTGCGCAGGGCGTCCTCCACGATCTCGGCCAGGCGGGCCTTGTCGCGCACCCCGTGGATCCGGGGGCCGTACGCCACGTTGTCGAAGATCGATTTGGGAAACGGGTTCCAGCGCTGAAACACCATGCCGACCCGCCGCCGCAGGTCCACCACGTCGGTCGACGGCGAGAGGATGTCCTCGCCGTCGAGGAGGATGCGGCCCCGGGTCCGGGCTCCGGGCACCAGGTCGTTCATGCGGTTCAGGCATCGGAGAAACGTGCTCTTGCCGCAGCCCGAGGGGCCGATCAGGGCGGTGACCCGGTTCGACGGGATGCGGATCGTGATGTCGTGAAGGGCCTGCTTGGGGCCGTACCAGACGCTGACGTCCTGGCAGTCGAGGCGAACGGGGGTGTCCATGGGGTTCCTCTGGGCGCTCAGCGGGCCGACTCGAGCCGGCGCCGCATGCGGCTTCGCACGGCAAAGGCCGTGAGGTTCAGGCTGAACACCAGGCCCACCAGCACGAGCGCTGTGCCGTAAGCCAACGGGCGGACCTTGGTGAGCGAATGATGCTGAGTGGAGAGAATGTAGAGGTGGTACGGCAGGGCCATGAACTGGTCCGAGAGGCTCTTGGGCACGAACGGCAGGAAGAACGCGACCCCCGTGAACAGGATCGGCGCCGTCTCCCCCGCCGCCCGGCTCAGGCCCAGGATCGCGCCGGTGAGGATGCCGGGGAGCGCCGGGGGCAGCACCACCGTGCGGATGGCCTGCCACCGGGTGGCCCCCAGGGCCAGGGCCCCGTCCCGGTAGGCGGGCGGCACGCTCTTCAGAGCCTCCTCGCTCGCCGTGATGATCCAGGGGAGTGTGAGGAGCCCCAGGGTGAGCCCGGCCGACAGCAGGCTCGTCCCCAGGCCCAGGAGGTCCACGAACAGCACCACGCCGAAGAGCCCGTACACGATGCTGGGCACGCCCGAGAGGTTCCGGATGGCGAGCCGGATCCACCGCGTGGTGCGGTTCTCCGGGGCGTACTCGACCAGGTAGATCGCGGCCCCCACCCCCAGGGGGAGCGAGAACGCCACGGTCAACAGGCTCACCAGGGCCGTGCCCGCGATGGCCGGGAAGATGCCGCCCGCGGTCATCCCCTTGCGCGGCCGGTCGGCCAGGAACTCCCAGCCCATCACCTGCCATCCCTCGTAGGCGATGTGGGCCAGGAGCGCCACGAGCACGGCCACGACGACCAGGGTGCTCAGAAGAAGCCACGACCGGCCCAGGGCCGACCAGATCCGTTTGGCCGTCATCGGCTCAGCCCCCCGCGCCGGATGAAGGCATCGGCGACCCAGTTCACGGCGAACGAGATCACGAACAGCACGAGCCCCACGGCGAACAGGGCGAAGTAGTGGGCCGTGCCGTGGGGCACCTCCCCGAGTTCGATCGCGATCGTGGCCGTCATGGTCCGCACGGGCGACAGAAACCCGCTCGGGAACGCCGGGGCGTTCCCGCAGGCCATGAGCACGGTCATGGTCTCCCCGATGGCCCGGCCCATGGCGAGCATCATGGCCGCCAGGATCCCCGGGGCGGCCGACGGGATCGTGACCTTGACCAGGGTCTCCCAGGGGTTGGCGCCCAGCGCGAGGCTCGCGAGCCGGTAGTCCCGGGGCACGGCCCGCAGGGCGTCCTCGGAGAGGCTCACCGCCGTGGGCAGCGCCATCACGGTCAGCAGCACCGCGCCGTTCAGGGCGGTGAGCCCGTGCGGGAGGCCGAACAGCTTCGCGATCGTGGGCCCCACCACCACGATGCCGATAAACCCGACGACCACGCTGGGGATGCTGGCGAGCATCTCCACCGCGGGTTTGAGGATCTCGCGCACCCGGGCCGGGGCGAACTCGGAAAGGTACGCGGCCACCCCAAGCCCCAGGGGCACGGTGAACGCCATGGCCCCCAGGGTCACCAACGCGGTGGAGGCCACCATGGAGAGGATGCCGTACCGGGCGCCCTCCGGGCTCGTGGGGTCCCACCGGGTCGAGGTGAGGAACTCCCAGAGGGGGATTTCCCGGAACGCCTTGGCCCCCTGCCACAGAAGGAGCGCGAAGATCCCGGCGAGCACCAGGATCGAGGCGTACCCGCAGGCGGCCAGGGTCCACTCGATGAGCCGCTCGCCGAAGCGGCTCCGCCGCCGCGCCGGGCCGGAGACGGCTAAGGCCGTGGTTTCGTTCATGGGTGTCATCCGGTCAGGGGAAGGATCGGGCGGGAGTGTAGCAGCGAAATGTTACGGGCGGGTTACGACCGCGTTGCGAAATGATGACGAACGCGGCCGTGTGAGGACAGACGACAGGGGACAGGGGTTCTCCGACCTCTGACCCCTGAATTCCGGCCCCTGGCACGGAAGACGCTCCTACGGGGGGCAGAGGCGATGCCCCCGGACTCCCGGCTGCTTTTGGCCGCCCAGCCGCCGAGCAGCCCAGCCGCCTAGCGGAAGTGAGAAGTCTTGGGGCCGGGGGCGTTCCGCGGGGACACGACGGCCGCCTTCACCGAACCGTAATCGGGTCGTAACCCGGCCGTAACATCGGGGGGCTATTCTGGGCGCCGTCGAAGCGAACCCGAAACGAGAAGGAGGCGAACGGCATGCGAAAGATTCTGGTGACAGTCGCGGCGGTGGCCCTGGCGGTGGCGGGTCCGGCCTGGGCCGGGCGGAAAATGCTGCAGGTCAAGGGGTCTGACACCCTGGTGAACCTGGTCCAGTCCTGGGCCGAGGCGTTCCTGGACGAGACGGGGCAGTTCGTCGCCGTGACCGGTGGCGGGTCGGGCACCGGGATCGCGGCCCTGATCGACGGCAAGGCCGACATCGCAAACTCGTCCCGGTCGATCAAGCCCAAGGAGGTCGAGCTGGCCCGGAAGAACGGGGTGGAGCCGGTGGAGTTCGCGGTGGCGGTGGACGGGCTGTGCGTGATCGTAAACGAGAACAACCCGATCGAGGCGCTCACTCCCGACGACGTGGGCCGGCTTTTCCGGGGCG
>NZ_BAAHFQ010000231.1:0-3507 GCF_054681715.1 Deferrisoma sp. | reverse complement strand
TCCGGAAGGGCGCGGCCCTAAACGCCGTGCAGATCGCCGAGATCCTGATCCGGGATTACCTGGGGTAGGACGGCGAAGCGGGGATCGCGCAACGAAACGGCCCCCCGGGGAGATCCCCTGGGGGGCCGTTTCTGGTCCCGATGGTCAGATCCCCGGTGTGGGCTCGGGGCGCCAATGGGTCGGGGGCTGGGGGAGAGCCGGGTTCCGCGCCCGCGCCCGGCCGGAGCAAGTCCTCCACCGGCGCCCGGCCATACCGCCGCAGGGCTTCGTACGGGAAGGTGGTCTCGGAACCTCGTTGCATCGCGTTGCCGCCCCGGCCCGCGGTCGTGGGGAGGCGGCCGGGGACCGCTTCTCAGAACCTGAATTTGGCCTTGGCCTTCGCCTTGTGGCGCGAGGCGGCGTAGAGATACCCCAGGATCCACCCCGCCAGGAGCACCAGGGCGCCGGAGAAGAACCAGTAGAACCGCTCCCGGGTTTCGAGGTGGGCCACCCGGGCCCGCAGCCGGCCGAGTTCGTCGCGGGCGGCTGTGAGTTCGGCCTCCATGGCGTCGGCCCGGGCCTTCAGGGTCGCCGCGTCCTTGTGGGCCTCCTTCCAGGCCGCGAACTCCTTGCGGATCTTCGCGAGCTCCCGTTCGGCCGCGTCGGCCCGGCGGCGCTGGGCGCCGGCCTCTTCGGCCTGGTCCGACGCCCGCGCCTTGAGGTCCGCGAGCTCCCGCTCGGCCGCCTCGAGCCGGGGGCCCTTGGGCGGATCCCCCGAGAGGTACCGGGCCACCACCCACCCCTCCTGGCCGTCGGGGGTGCGGACCTGGGCCCATCCCTCCTGCTCGGCCAACTTCTCCAGGGGGGTCCCGGTTTTGAGCATGGCCAGGATCTTGTAGCCCAGGCCGGGGCCGGACCGCAGGGTGATCTCGAGCTCGTCCGTGACGTAAAAGGTCTGGCCCGCCAGCGCCAGGGTCGCGACCAGGAGCCAGGCGACAGCCAGGAAGACCCTTGGAAGCCCCCGTAGGCCGCGACGCGGCCTGCTCGCAAGAACGATGACTTCTCGGTTTCGGCCGCAGGGTGGATCGCCTCGGTCTGGGCCAAGGGACCGAAGACCGCCGACCGGCGACCGCCGACCGAAGTGACTTGGAAGCCTCATGCGCGTCCCCGTGGGGTCAGGGGGCACCCGGCGGGTACCCGGTGGATCAAAGCGCCGTGATTAGCACCCGGGTCGCGCCGCGTCAACCCGGGGGACGTCGGCCTTTCCTTGGCCGGCGGGGTTTTGTTACCTTGCACCGTTCGAGGAAGCGGCGGCCGGGGCCGCCGGGGAACCGCGCGGTGGAGGACACGATGGCAGGTCACAGCAAATGGGCGAACATCAAGCACAAGAAGGCCCGCGAGGACGCGAAGCGGGGCAAGATCTTCTCGAAGCTCGCCAAGGAGATCACCGTCGCCGCCAAGCTGGGCGGCGGTGACCCGGACGGGAACCCCCGGCTTCGGCGGGCCATCGAGACGGCCCGCTCGTTCAACATGCCCAAGGACAACATCGAGCGGGCGATCAAAAAGGGCACGGGCGGGGGAGGGGGCGCCGATTACGAGCAGATCACCTACGAGGGCTACGGCCCCGGCGGGGTTGCGGTGCTCGTGGAGGTGCTCACCGACAACCGAAACCGCACCGTGGGCGAGATCCGCCACGCCTTCTCGAAAAACAAGGGAAACCTGGGGGAGAACGGCTGCGTGGCTTGGCTCTTTGAGTCGAAGGCCTACTTTACGGTGCCGAAATCGGCCGTGGGGGAGGAGAAGCTCCTGGAGGTCGCCCTGGAGGCCGGGGCCGAGGACGTGCGGGACGGAGGCGAGGTGTGGGAGGTGTTGGCCGACCCCGACGCCTATGACGACGTCCGGGCAGGGCTCGAGGCCGCTGGGTTGCCGCTGGAGTCCTCCGAGGTCACCATGCTTCCGAAAAATACGGTGAAACTCCAGGGGGCCGACGCCGAGCGGATGCTCCGGCTCATGGAGATGCTCGAGGACAACGACGACGTCCAGAACGTCTACGCCAACTTCGACATCGACGACGCCGAGATGGAACGGATCGCCGGCGGATGAGGCTGCGGGTGGCCGGGATCGACCCCGGAACGGGCCGCACGGGGTACGGCGTGGTGGAGATGGAGGGGAACCGCCTGCGCCACGTGGCCCACGGGGTCATCGTCACCCGGGCCGCCGATGGGCTCCCCGCCCGCCTGGGCCGGATCTTCGAGGGGCTCCTGGCGGTGTTCGAGGCCCACGAGCCCGAGGAGGTGGGGGTGGAGGGCATCTTCCACGCCCGAAACGCCCGATCGGCGCTTACCCTGGGCCACGCCCGGGGGGCGGCGCTTCTGGCCGCTTACCGGGCAGGGATCCCGGTGGTGGAATACTCCCCGATGCAGGTGAAGCAGGCCGTGGTGGGCTACGGCGGGGCCGAGAAGCACCAGGTGCAGGAGATGGTCCGCCGGCTCCTGGGGCTCGGCCGGCCGGCCCCGGCCGACGCGTCCGACGCCCTGGCCGTGGCCATCTGCCACCTGCAGACGGCCCGCACCCGGCGGGCCCTGGGGACGGCCCGGTGATCGCGCGGCTCTCGGGGACGGTGGAGCTCGTGGCCCCGGGGGAGGTGGTGGTGGACGCCGGAGGCGTCGGCTACCGGGTGTGGGTGCCCCTCGGGACCTACCGGGAGCTCTCCCGACGGCCCGACGGGGCGCGGCTCCGGGTGGTGACCCTGATCCGGGACGACGAGATCCACCTCTACGGGTTCCTCACGGCCGAGGAGGAGGAGCTGTTCCGCGCCCTCCAGGGGGTGAGCGGGGTGGGGCCGAAGCTGGCCCTGCGGATCCTGTCGGGGCTCGTGGCGGCCGACCTGCGCTCGGCCCTGGCCCGGGGGGACCACGGGGCCCTCACCGCGATCCCGGGGGTGGGGAAGAAGCTGGCCCAGCGGCTCGTGCTGGAGCTTCGGGACAAGGTGGGGCCGGTGCCCGGCGGGGAGCCGACGGCCGGGCCCGGGCTTTCGGTCGGGGACGAGGCCGAGGCCGCCGCGGCGCTGGAGGCCCTGGGGTACCCGGCCCGCGTGGCGGCCGAGGCGGTGCGGAAAGCCGCGGCCGCCGGGGCGTCGGGGGTCGAAGCCCTCGTGAAAGCCGCCCTCAAGACCCTGGCGCCAAGAAAGTAGAGGGGAACCGGACGGCGAGGGACGGGAGAACCGTTGGGTTCACCACGGAGGGCACGGAGACCACGGAGGGGGACGAACCACGGGGCGCGCGGGATCACGGCGCTCCGGGGGCGGAGAGGAGAGGACGGGTGGAGCACCCCAACACCATTCACGACTCACGATTCACGGCTCCCCCGCCTCCCAGCCTTCTAGCCTTCTAGCTTTCTAGCTTTCTAGCTTTCCAGCCGACCAGCGCGCAGCCATGACCGACGCGGACCGCATCCTGACCCCCGAGGCCCTGGCCGAGGATCTCCCGGCCGGGCCGGGCCTTCGGCCCTCGCGGCTCGACGAGTACG
>NZ_BAAHFQ010000230.1:0-3544 GCF_054681715.1 Deferrisoma sp. | reverse complement strand
GGGAGGGGGAGCAACAACGGCCCCCCTCACCCCGGCCCTCTCCCCCTCGGGGGGAGAGGGAGACAGACGGCCGGGGTTCCCAGCCGCCGCGAAGCGGTTCCCCCTCCCCTGGTGGGAGGGGGATAGTGGGAGGGGGAGCAACAACGGCCCCCCTCACCCCGGCCCTCTCCCCCTCGGGGGGAGAGGGAGACAGACGGCCGGGCTCCCAGCCGCCGCGAAGCGGTTCCCCCTCCCCTGGGGGGAGGGGAACAGGGGGAGGGGGCGCAACAACGGCCCTCTGCTCACTCCCCGTGGCACCCCCCGCACTCGTAGGGCGCCTTCTTCCCCTCCTTCTCGTTCACCTCGGCGTGGCACCCCCGGCACAACCCGTGGAACGCCTTGAAGAGCGTGGGGATCTTCTGCACCCCGAGCTTCTTCTTGAGGGCCGTGTACCTCTCGGCGTACCCGTCTTCGCGGTTCGAGAGGTGGCAGTCGTGGCACAGCCCCTCGTGCTGGAGGTTCAGGTGGCAACCTTTGCAGTCGGTTTCGTTGCGGCGGATCATCGCGATGTTGTGGTGGCACCGGTCGCACTCCACGCCCCATTCCTCCACGTGCTGCCGGTGGGGCAGCACCACCACGCCCCGCCGGGCCCGGGGCAACTCCACCTCGTCCCGCAGCGCCCAGGCCGACCCCGCCACGGCCGCGGCCGCCACCGCGATCCACGCCACCGCCTTCCTCATCGTTTCCCTCCTTCACGCCGTCGGCCCCAACGAGAACAAAAGGCCCCCCGCCGAAACGAGGGGCCCTTCTATCAAGCCGGCGGCCGGGGGGTCAACCGGCCACGATGAGTTCTTCCAGGCGCCGTTTGGGCACGTGGTGCACGCCTTTCTCGTCGCGCCAGTACCGGATGTCGCCGCCGGGCTCCAGGTCCTCGATCACCACGGTCTCGGCGGGCTTGCCGAGCGCGAGCACGAGCCGGATGAAGAGGTGCTCCGGGATCGCGAGGGCCTCGCGCAGCCGGTCCTTCTGGATGGCGCCGATCATGCAGCCCCCGAGGCCGCGCTCCACGGCGCCCAGGAGCATGGTCTGGGCGGCGATGCCGTCGTCGCACCACCAGTTCTTGGCGATCCGGGTGTCCACGGTGATCACGATGTAGGCCGTGGGCCGCTCCCCCGGGCCGGGACCGGGCCAGTCCCTGAGGTAGGCGGCCCAGGCCAGGCACGGGAAGATCTTCGCGTTGGTCTCGGGGTCGCACGACAGGATGTAGCGAAGCGGCTGGCGGTTCGCGGCCGAGGCCGTGTGGCGCGCGAGATCCACCAACTCCACCAGGGTGTCCCGGCCGATGCGGTGCGACTCGTCGAACCGCCGGTAGCTCCGGTTTCGGAGCACCAGTTCCCGCAGATCGCTCATGGGGTCCCTCCGTTTCCGGTGTCCCGGGGGATGTGGGGCAGCGCGAGGAACGTGCCCGTGGCGTGCCCCACCAGCTCCCCGTTCTCGTCCCACAGGAACATCTGGGCAACGTCCTGGCGCTTTCCGGGCTTCAGCACCTCCCCCACGGCCCGCAAGGCCACCCGGATCGCCGGCCGCAGGAAGTGGACCGACATCTCCGACGTGGCGATCCAGCACGGCTCGGGCCGGGCCACGGCGCAGGCGAACCACCCCGCCGAGTCGAGGAGCGTCGCGTACACCCCGCCGTGGACGCCGCCGAACCCGTGGTCGAGGCCCGGGTTGTAGGGCAGGGTGATCACGGCCCGGTCGTCCTCGTCGAACGAAAGCCGCATGCCGAAGGTGCGGGCGATGGCGGCCCGCTCGTGAAACAGCTCCAGGAGTTCCCGCCTGCGTTCCGCCCGATCCATGCCGTCCTCCGCGCCGGGGCGGGCCGCTCTGGTGTGGGGCTCCAACGAAAAAGGCGACCCGCGAGGGTCGCCATTGTGTCACGTTCCGGAGGTGTCGTGCCAGGGCGGGGAGAAAAAGGGAGGGGCGGACCTCCGTGTCCTTCCCGCCCGGACGGGGCGCGGCCGAAACCTCCGTGTCCGGCCCGGGGGCGGCCCCGCCCATCCTGTCGTCAACCCACGGATCGGCAGGCCCCACCCCGGGCTTTAGGGGGCTTGGCGAAAAAAAATCGAAGGCCCCGGCTCAAGCGCGGGAGCGCCCCGGCCGATCGGAAACCCGTTTCCCAGTCGTCGCAGGGAGTTCGGTCATGGAGATCCGCCGCACCGTGCAGGCCATCCTCGAAAGCCGCGTCTGCCCGCCCGACCAGGCCATGGAACTCCTGCGGCTCCTCCAGGCCCGCGAGCCCACCGGGGAGGAGCGTGAGGCCCTGGACCGGCTCCGCGAGGCCCTGGAATCCGGGGAGGTCCGGGTGCCCGCGGCCGGCCGGTACCGGAACATCATGGAGGAACTCGTGTGGGCCGAGGTGGAGCGCCGTTGCGAGGACCCAGAGGTGCTCCGGGCCGTGCGCACCAACCTCCACGACATCATGGCCTACGCCCTGAACCGCCTGCCGCCCCTTTACGCCACGAGCCTCGAGGGCGCCTCGTTCCAGAGGCGCCGGGCCCAGGAGGCCCTGGCCGATTTCGTGGCCCTGCGGGTCGAGGAGGCCATCGCCACCACGGCCCACCGGCCCGACTGGCACCCCGAGCGCCTGCCCCTGGCCGACGACCCGGCCCCCCGGCTCCTGGACGTGCTCCGGCACCTCGGGGGAGAATCGGGCGACGACGCGGACGCCCCCGACTGAACCCACGGGCACGGGGCGACATTCCAATAACTTCCGGCTAGGCGGCTGGGCGGCTCGGCAGCTAGGCGGCGAAGAACACTTGGGATCCCGGCGTCATCGGGCCGGCCAACCCGTGGGAGCGGCTGCCGTGTCAGGGATCAGAATTCAGAGGACAGATATCAGAAACCCCCTGTCCTCTGTCTTCTGTCCTCTGGCACCTGACACGGTCGCCGGTCCTTTGGTCCGGCCGCGGCGGCCCAGGCGGACAGTTCTTGTTGCTGCAAACAGGCCCTCTTGCCGTATACCGCCGCTTTCCCTCCTCTCACATCGAGGTGCCCCGTGCGCAGGGTGACGGTTCTGCCCCTTCTTGCCTTGACCCTGGCCGTCGGCGCCTGGGCGCAGCCGCGGCCCGGCCCCCCGGCCGGCGGGATCCACGGCCGGATCGAGGCCGGGGCGGGAGCGTTTTGGACCACGGACCAGCTCGCGGCCTCGGGGAAGAACCGTCACACCGGCGGCCTCGACGCCCCCTCCGACCCGTTCGTGCGGGCGCTTCCGGTCGGCCTCTTCGACCTGCGGTGGGCTGTGCCGGGCGCCGGGGTGACCCTCCACGCCGGCACCCCTTTGGAGACCGAGGGGCCGCCGGGCCTCACGCTCGGCGCCGAGGCAAAAACCCGAGCGGGATCGTTGGATCTTTCGGGTGTGTGGCAGCCGTTCCGGAGGGTGTGGAAGGACCCCTACCGGGAAACCGAAGCCCGGGAGAAAACCCCGGCCCCCACCTACGGCCTGCGGCTCCGCTGGGGCGGCCTGGTCGGCTCGGCCTGGTCGGCCGAATACCGGGTCACCTGGAGC
>NZ_BAAHFQ010000229.1:0-3622 GCF_054681715.1 Deferrisoma sp. | reverse complement strand
CCCGAATGGACCCCGGCCTCCTCGATGTGCTCCATGATCCCGGCCACCACCACCCGCCGGCCGTCGGCCACGGCGTCCACGTCGATCTCCACCGCGTCCTTGAGGAACTTGTCGATCAGCACGGGGTGCTCGGGACTCGCCTCCACGGCCTCGGTCATGTACTGGCGCAGGCTGCGCTCGTCGTACACGATCTCCATGGCCCGGCCGCCCAGCACGTAGCTCGGCCGCACCACCACGGGGTAGCCGATGGCCGCGGCCACGGCCTCGGCCTCCTCGGGGCTCCGGGCGATCCCGTTTTCGGGCTGCTTGAGCCCGAGTTCGTGCAGGAGCTTCTGGAACCGCTCCCGGTCCTCGGCCAGGTCGATCTTGTCGGGGCTCGTCCCGATGATCGGCACCCCGGCCGCCTCCAGGGCCCGGGCGAGCTTGAGCGGGGTCTGGCCCCCGAACTGCACGATCACCCCGTCGGGCCGCTCGGTGGCCACGATGTTCAATACGTGCTCCAGGGTCAGCGGCTCGAAGTAGAGCCGGTCGGCCGTGTCGTAATCGGTGGACACGGTCTCCGGGTTGCAGTTGACCATGATGGTCTCGTACCCGTCCTCCCGCAGCGCCATGACCCCGTGCACGCAGCAGTAGTCGAACTCGATGCCCTGGCCGATCCGGTTCGGCCCCCCGCCCAGGATCATGATCTTCTTCCGGCGGGTGGGCTCGGCCTCGCACTCGACCTCGTAGGTGGAGTAGAGGTACGGGGTGCGGGCCTCGAACTCGGCCGCGCAGGTGTCCACCCGCTTGAACACGGCCCGGATCCCGGCCTCCTCGCGCCACCGACGCACCTCGGCCTCGCTCACCTCCAGCAGGTCTCCGAGCCGCCGGTCGGTGAACCCCCACTCCTTGGCCTCCCGGAGCACCTCGTCGGGGAGCCGGCCCCGGCCGGCGGATTTCCGGTAGGTGCGCAGTTCCCCCTCGAACTCCACGACCTGCCGGAGATTCTCAAGGAACCAGGGGTCGATCTGGGTGAGATCGTGGATCTCCTCGAGCGTGAACCCCCGGCGGTAGGCCTCGGCCACGTACCAGATCCGCTCCCAGTTGGGCACCCGCAGGCGGTCGGCAATCCGCTCGCGGATCTCGGCCTCCGTAAGGGCGGCCGCGTCTTTGAGGGGCGAACGCAAGCCGTGGATGTCCTTCTCCAGGCTCGCCACGGCCTTCTGGAGGCTCTCCTTGAACGTGCGGCCGATGCTCATCACCTCGCCCACGCTTTTCATCTGGGTGGTGAGGGTCGCGTCGGCCTTGGGGAACTTCTCGAAGTCGAACCGGGGGATCTTGGTGACCACGTAGTCGATGGTGGGCTCGAAGCTGGCCGGGGTTTCCTTGGTGATGTCGTTGGGGATCTCGTCCAGGGTGTAGCCCACGGCGAGCTTGGCCGCGATCTTCGCGATGGGGAACCCCGTGGCCTTCGACGCCAGGGCCGACGAGCGGCTCACCCGGGGGTTCATCTCGATCACCACCATCCGACCGGTCTCGGGATCCACGGCGAACTGGATGTTGGAGCCCCCGGTGTCCACCCCGATCTCCCGGATCACGGCGATGGCGGCGTCGCGCATCACCTGGTACTCCTTGTCCGAGAGGGTCTGGGCCGGGGCCACGGTGATGGAGTCGCCGGTGTGCACCCCCATGGGGTCGAGGTTCTCGATGGAGCAGATGATGACGACGTTGTCCTTGCCGTCGCGCATCACCTCGAGCTCGTACTCCTTCCAGCCCAGGACCGACTCCTCGACGAGCACCTCGTTGACGGGGCTCTGCTCGAGGCCCCACTTGATCATGCGCTCGAACTCCTCCCGGTTGTAGGCGATGCCCCCGCCGGCGCCGCCCAGGGTGAACGAGGGCCTGAGGATCGCCGGGAACCCGATCTCGTCCACGATCCGCAGGGCCTCGGCCAAGCTGTGGGCGTAGCCCGACCGGGGCAGGTCGAGCCCGATCCGCTCCATGGCCTCCTTAAACCGGGCCCGGTCCTCGGCCTTCTCGATGGCGGGGAGCTTGGCGCCGATCAGCTCCACCCCGTGGCGGTCGAGAATGCCGAGCTTCGCGCACTCCACGGCCACGTTGAGCCCGGTCTGGCCGCCCAGGGTGGGAAGGAGGGCGTCGGGCCGCTCCTTCTCCAGGATCCTCTCCACCACCTCGGGGGTGATGGGCTCCACGTAGGTGCGGTCGGCCATCTCGGGGTCGGTCATGATGGTGGCCGGGTTGGAATTGAGCAAGACCACCCGGTAGCCCTCCTCCTTGAGGGCCTTGCAGGCCTGGCTCCCGGAGTAGTCGAACTCGCAGGCCTGGCCGATCACGATGGGCCCGGCGCCGATGATCAGAATCGTCTCGATGTCGGTTCGTTTGGGCATGGCAGAATCCAGGAATCAGAATTCAGAAGACAGGAATCGGGGAAGAAGGGTCTCGTGTCCGCACCGGGGTCCGCAAGCCGGTGACCGGAGCGTGGGGAAGCGGGTCACGCGTCACCCGTCACCCGTCACCGAACCTACCCCTTCTCCATCAGCTCCACGAACCGGCGGAAGAGGTACTTGGCGTCGTGGGGGCCGGGGCTCGCCTCGGGGTGGTACTGCACGCTGAACACCGGGTACTCCCGGTGCCGGATCCCCTCCACCGTGCGGTCGTTGAGGTTCAGGTGGGTCACCTCGATGGCGTCGGCGTGGGGGGAGGCCTTCAGGCTCTCCATGTCCACGACGAAGTTGTGGTTCTGGCTCGTGATCTCCACCTTCTCGGTGGCGAGATCCTTGACCGGCTGGTTCGCGCCGTGGTGGCCGAACTTGAGCTTGCGGGTGGTGCCCCCGAGGGCGAGCCCCAGGATCTGGTTCCCCAGGCAGATCCCGAAGATCGGCACCTTCCCCAGGAGCTCCCGCACGGCCTCGGCCGCGTAGGGCGCGCCCTGGGGGTCGCCCGGCCCGTTCGAAAGGAACACCCCGTCGGGGTTTCGGGCGAGCACCTCGGGGGCCGGGGTCGAGGCCGGCACCACGGTCACGTCGCACCCCACCTCGGTGAGGAGCCGGAGGATGTTGTATTTGACCCCGAAGTCGTAGGCCACCACCCGGAACCGGCCGGGGGACCGGGGCGTGCGGTACCCCTCGCCGGGCCGCCACTCCCCCTGCTCCCACCGGAACGGCTCGGCGCAGGTCACCTCCCGCACGAGGTCTCGGCCCTCGATGGGCGGGGCGGCCCGGGCCCGGTCCACGAGCTCATCGGGGTCGAGCACCTCGGTGGAGATGGCCCCCATCATGGAGCCCTCCTCCCGGAGCCGCTTGGTCACGGCCCGGGTGTCCACCCCCTGGATCCCCACGATCCCCTGCTCCCGCAGGAACTCGCCCAGACCCTTCTTCGCCCGCCAGTTGGACGGGGTTTCCCAGGCCTCCTTGACGATGAACCCCTCGACGTGGATCCGGTAGGACTCGTAGTCCTCCTCGTTCACGCCGTAGTTCCCGATCTCCGGGTAGGTCATGGCCACGATCTGGCCCTTGTAGGAGGGGTCGCTCAGGACCTCCTGGTACCCGGTCATGCTCGTGTTGAACACCACCTCGCCGACGGTCGTGCCCTCGGCCCCGAAGGACCATCCCCGGAACACGGT
>NZ_BAAHFQ010000228.1:0-3742 GCF_054681715.1 Deferrisoma sp. | reverse complement strand
GCGTCGGCCAGCTCTTTGCGGTCGCCCCGGGCCTGGGCGATGGCCGCGAGCTGCTCCAGGAGGAAGAGGTCCTCGGGGTCCTCCTCGTAGAGGTCCAACGCCACCTTGCGGGCCTCGGGGAGCTGGCCGAGGATCAGGTACGCCCGGAGCGCCAGGAGCCGTAGGTCCCGGTCCCCCGGGTCGGCGGCGAGCCCCTCGCGGATCACCTCGAGGGCCCGTTCCTCCTCCCCCAGGTCCACCAGCAGCTCCGCCAGCCGCCGGCCCACGGCCAGGGCCTTGCCGGAGCGGTCGTAGAACCCCTCTAGGATCTGGAGGAGCTTTCGGTTCCGCCCCTCGCCCCGGAGCTGGAGCATCAGCTTCCCGAGCACCTCCTCGAAGGCCCCGATCCGGCCGTCCTCGAGGTAGAGCTCCGCCAGGTGCACCTTGATGGCCGCGTTGTCCGGGGCCATCTGCTCCATGCGGCCTAGGAGCTCCTGGGCCTCGGCCGTCAGGTCTTGGGCCCGCAGGAGCTCCACGGCCCGCTTGAACGAGGCGAGCGCGTCGCCCACGAGCCCCTGCTTGGCGTAGAGCTCTCCCATGGCCCGCCACAGCCCGGGGTTTTCGGCGTCGTGGCGCACCGCCTGTTTGTAGACCGCGATGGCCTTGAGGTAGAAGCCCTGGTCGGCATACACCTCGGCCACCCGCTCGCTCTCCTCGACCACCTCCTTGCGCTTGCCCATGCGTCCGTAGAGCTCCAGGAGCCTGAGCCGGGCGCGCATGTCGCGGGGGTCGAGGGCCAGAAGCCGCTTGTACTCCTCGGCGGCCTTCTCGTACTGGCCCTTCTGGATATACCGGAGGGCCGCGCGGGCGACCTTGTCGCGGTCGATGGCCATCGGGCCTCCTACTTCTCCGCCCGCGCCCGGTAGGCCTCGGCGTCCAAGAGCGCCGAGCGGTCGAAGTCCGGGGCGAGCCGCACCCGAACCATCCATCCGGCGCCGTAGGGATCCTCGTTGATCCGCTCGGGCGCGTCCTCGAGCTCGGTGTTCACCTCGACCACCTCTCCGGCCACCGGGCTGTAAAGCTCCGAGACCGACTTCGTGGACTCCACCGTGCCGAACACCTCGCCCACGGCCAGCGTGCGGCCCGCCTCCGGGAGCTCCACGTACACCACGTCGCCGAGCTCCTTCTGGGCGAAGTCGGTGATGCCCACCGTGGCCACCTCGCCCTCGATCCGGGCCCAGGTGTGCTCCGGGTGGTAGAGAAGATCGCTGGGCAGTTGCATGGAACGCTCCTTGGCGAAAAAAGGTGCTGGTTGGGCGAAACTCTACCCGGCGGGCCGCCCCCCGGCAACCGTCACGGGGTCTTGGCGAGATGGGCCACAAGCCCCCGCAGACCCAGAAGGTAGCTATCGGGTCCGAAGCCCAGGACCACCCCCACGGCCCGGTCGGAGAGGAGCGACCGGTGCCGGAACGGCTCCCGGGCGTGGACGTTGGAGAGGTGGACCTCCACGAAGGGAAGGCCCACGGCCAAAAGGGCGTCGCGGATCGCCACGCTCGTGTGGGTGTAGGCGGCCGGGTTGATCAGGATCCCGTCGGCCCGGCCCCGGGCCTCCTGGATCCGGTCCACGATGGCCCCCTCGTGGTTCGACTGGAAGAACTCCAGCTCGACCCCGATCTCGGCCGCGAGCGCCCGCAGGCGCTCCTCGATCGCGCCCAGGGTCTCGGCCCCGTACACCCCGGGCTCCCGCGACCCGAGAAGATTCAGGTTGGGCCCGTGGACGACGAGGACCCTCACGCGAACTCCTCCCGGTGGGCCCGGGCCCACTCGCCGGCGTAGAACCGGACCTTGCCGGCCGGCACGGCCTCGGCCGCGAGGATCGCCAAGAGGTAGTCCCGGCCCAACGCCGTCAGGGTCCAGACCTCACCGTCGGCCTCGATCACCAGGGTGCGGAGCCCGGGCCCCACGCTCTCGGTGCGGGCCGCGGCCGACCACAGCTCGGCCAGCTCGGCCGCGGCCGTCTCGAAGTCGGCCTCCCCCCAGCTCGCCACCTCGATGCCCGAGCGCTCCAGCACCAGGGCCGCCCGCACTCCGGGGAGCCGCGTGCACAGGTTCTCGATCGCCCCGTAAAGATCAGACACCGAGCACCCTCCTCCAAGCCCGCACCCGGCCGAGCCAGGCCTCGAGCCGCGCCACCGGGCCGGCCGGCCGGGGCGCCTGCCCCAGGAGCTCCCGGAGCCGCTCCCGGGCCTCCACGTCGTCGGGGTTCCGTGCCAGCACCTCCCGGTACATCGCCACGGCGGCGTCCACGTCGCCCTGGCGGGCGTAGATCTCGGCCAGGGTCTTCGAGGAGATGGGAGCCGCCTCGGACTCGGGCTCCCCGGCCGATGTCTTCTCCTCTCCGAGGTCGGCGGCCACGGCGTCCCGCAGGAGAGCAAGGCCCCGGGGAAGCTCCCCGAGGCCCGCCAAGATCTCCCGCGCCTCGTCGGCCCGGCCCAGGAGCCCCAGGAACCGGGCCTCCTGGATCCGGAACACCGGCCCTTCCCGCCCGCGCAACTCCCCAAGCGCCTCCTCGGGCGGAAGGGTCTCGATCCAGAGAGGGGCCAGCGAGGCGTTACCCCGCCACCCCGTCACCCGCTTTTCTTTCGCCATTATCTATTCGACTATCACAGAGCGGGTCTTCGTCGTCCCGTCTGCTGCGGTCACGGTCAACTTGTACGTTCCCGGTGTCGCAGGCGCAGTCCAGACAAAATCGATTTTCCCTATCGCATCTGTCGTGTCCGAGTTCTTGTCCAGGGCCCCATCTTCGGCCGAAATCGTGACTGTTTCCCCTACCAATGGGGCACCGTCCGCATCCTGGAGGTACGCGCTATACGTGTTTGCTTCCGAGGTGTTGACCGTGCTGAGGCCTATCAGCGTGATCACCGTGCTCGTGGTTCCTTCAAACGGGCCGAGCGTCTTCTGGGTACCATCTTCTGCGGTTACAATGATCGAGGTCACCTCACCCGGGGCCGTCCAAGTAGTCACGTACTCTCCGTTCTCGTCCGTCGTCCCGATATCGAACCAGCCGGTTGTATCCTCAATAGAAAGCACGACCCCCTCTAACCGGTTCGGCGGGGAAGCCGCATCTTCCACAATGACCGTGATGGGGTAGTCACGACCGGCTATCGCGTCGCTCGGTCCGACGATCGTCACCGCCGTCGGTCTAGGCCACGACAACAGGAACTCCCGGACGTCCCCTACCGTTCGGCCACTCGTTTCCGCGTAAACCCACACCGGATCTTTGATGAGTGGCACCGGGTATTTCATCTCAGCCGTCGCGACGCCCCCCTTGGTCGCCGCCAAGGGAGTAATCTCTCCTCCCCCGAGGGAGTTCCCAACGCGGTACTGGAGACCCGTCAGGTCCTCCCGAATATCCGCGAAAAGGGTGAGCGTCGTCCCGGACACCGCCTCCACGATGTAGCCGCCTTCGGCGACCCCGTCTTCAATCAAGAGTGTGTCCCCGGCCACAACCCCCGCCGTTTCAAAGTTCACCGAACTGGCGGTATCAAAGGTATCCGTGGCTTCGTAAAGCCGGCCGTCCGAACCGGAATCCTCTACATTGTACACGTGCCCGAAGTAGACCGCCGTTCCGTCCGGAACCGCGTTCCCGTACTGGTCGGCCACCAGCGCGAAGTATCGGTGCGTATAGGTGCCGTCGCCGTTGCTCTCCGGTTCAGGGGCCCGCCCAAGCACCACCGAGTACGGCGGTCCCGCCACGACGAGG
>NZ_BAAHFQ010000227.1:0-3835 GCF_054681715.1 Deferrisoma sp. | reverse complement strand
TTCTACGACTACTCGGGGTAGGAGGAGGGGTGCCATGGCCTACGAGAACGTGATCCTGGAGCAGGTGGAGCCGGGGATCTACCGGCTCACCATCAACCGCCCCAAGGCGCTCAACGCGCTCAACTCCCAGACGCTCGACGAGATCGAGGCGGCCCTGCGGGAGGTGGAGGCCGACCCCGGGGCCCGGGCGCTCCTGGTGACCGGCGCCGGGGACAAGGCCTTCGTGGCCGGGGCCGACATCAGCGAGATGCAGCCCCTCACGGCGGCCGAGGCCAAGGCGTTCGCCCTGAAGGGCCAGCGGGTGTTCCGACGGTTCGAGGACCTGCCGGTTCCCGTGATCGCGGTGGTGAACGGGTACTGCCTGGGCGGCGGGTGTGAGCTCGCCATGGCCTGCGACTGGATCGTCGCGAGCGAAAAGGCCGTGTTCGGACAGCCCGAGGTGAACCTCGGGGTTACCCCCGGGTTCGGCGGTACCCAGCGGCTTACCCGGCTCGTGGGGAAGGCCCGGGCCATGGAGCTCGTGACCACCGGCCGCCAGGTCAAGGCGGCCGAGGCCAAGGAGATCGGGCTCGTGAACCACGTGGTGCCGGCCGAGAGCCTGATGGACGAGGCCCTGGCCCAGGCCCGGGCCGTGGCCGCCAAGGGGCCGGTGGCCGTGCGGTTGGCCAAGGAAGCCGTGCAGCGGGGCCAGGACCTGGACCTCGACAACGCCTGCGTCTTGGAAAGCGACGCCTTCGGCCTGTGTTTCGCCACCGAGGACCAGAAGGAGGGCATGGCGGCGTTCCTCGAGAAGCGAAAGGCCGCGTTCAAGGGGCGCTGAGCCCGTTTCCCATAGGGAGGAGATAAATTCCCATGAATTTCGAGCTGGACGACGTACAAACCCTGGTGCGCGACACCGCCCGGCGGTTCGCCCAGGAGGAGGTGGCCCCGCTCGCCGCCGAGATGGACAAGTCCGCCACGTTCCGCATGGACCTCGTGAAGAAGATGGGCGAGCTGGGGTTCATGGGGGTGGCGATTCCCGAGCAGTACGGCGGCGGCGGCATGGACTACCGCTGCTACTCCATCGTGATCGAGGAACTCTCGGCCGCCTGCGCCTCCACCGGCGTGGTGGTGAGCGCCCACTCGAGCCTGTGCTGCGACCCGATCTACCGCTTCGGCACCGAGGAGCAGAAGAAGAAGTACCTGGTGCCCCTGGCCTCTGGCCAGATGTTGGGGTGCCTGGGGCTCACCGAGCCCCAGGCGGGCACCGACGCCGGCGCGGTGCGCACCACGGCCGTTCTGGACGGCAACGAGTGGGTCCTGAACGGCACGAAGATCTTCATCACCAACGGCGGGCAGGCCGGGGTGTGTGTGGCGATCGCCTCCACCGACCGCTCGGCCAAGCACAAGGGGCTCTCGGCGTTCATCGTGCCGGCAGACGCCCCCGGGTATAAGGTGGCCAAGGAGGAGCACAAGCTCGGCATCCGGGCCTCCTCCACGGCGGAGCTCGTGTTCGAGGACTGCCGGATCCCCAAGGAGAACCTGCTCGGGCAGCCGGGCGAGGGGTTCAAGATCGCCATGCAGACCCTGGACGGCGGCCGGATCGGCATCGCCTCCCAGGCCGTGGGCATCGCCCGGGGCGCCATGGAGCACGCCATCGCCTACGCCAAGGAGCGCCAGCAGTTCGGCCAGCCCATCGCGAACTTCCAGGCCATCCAGTGGAAGCTCGCGGACATGGCCACCGAGATCGACGCCGCCCGGCTCCTGACCTGGCGCGCCGCCTGGATGAAGGACCAGGGCCTGAAGAACTTCAGCCGCGAGGCGGCCATGGCGAAGCTCTTCGCCTCCGACGTGGCCATGAAGGCCACCCGGGAGGCCGTGCAGGTGTTCGGCGGGTACGGCTACATCGACGAGTACCCGGTGGAGCGTTACTACCGCGACGCCAAGATCACCGAGATCTACGAGGGAACGAGCGAGGTCCAGCGCATGGTGATCGCCCGGGCCCTCCTGAGGGACTGACGGCATCCACCCCACCAAAGGAGGTACGAGAATGAAGATCATGGTGCCGGTTCGTAGGGTCCCGAACCCCGACGTGAAGGTCCGGCTGAAAAAGGACGGGTCGGGAATCGAGACCGAGGGTGTGAACTTCCTGGTCAACCCCTTTGACGAGTACGCCATCGAGGAGGCCGTTCGGATCACGGAGAAGTCGGGCGGCGAGGTGTTCCTGGTGTCGATCGGCGGGCCCGAGAACGAGGAGACCCTGCGGGCCGGCCTGGCCCTGGGAGCCCACCGGGCCTACCTCGTGGACCTCGGGGGCGAGTGCTACGAAAGCTCCGGGATCGCCGACATCCTGGCGGCCGTGTTCCGCCAGGAGAACCCGGATCTCGTGATCATGGGTAAGCAGTCGGTGGACACCGACAACAACCAGGCGGCCCAGATGCTGGCCGCGAAGCTCGGGATCCCCCAGGCGTGCTTTGCCTACAAGGTGGAGCTGGGCGACGGCAAGGCCGTGGTGCACCGGGAAATCGACGGCGGGCTCGAGGTCAAGGAGGTGGCCCTGCCGGCCGTCATCACCGCGGACCTGCGGCTCAACCAGCCCCGGTACGCGAGCCTCCCGGCCATCATGAAGGCCAAAAAGAAGGAGGTGAAGAAGGTGACCCCGGCCGATCTTGGCGCCGAGCCCAAGAACCGGGCCCGGGTGCTCAGCCTGTCCGAGCCCCCGCCGCGCAAGGCCGGCCAGAAGGTCGCGAGCGTGGACGAACTGGTGGACAAGCTCATGAACGAGGCCAAGGTCCTGTAGGACCAGGGAGGAGAACCGATGGCGATTCTGCTTGTTGGTGAGATGCGGCAGGGGGAGCTCCGGCATTCCACGTTCCCGGCGGTTACGGCCGCCAAGGAGCTGGCCGGGCTCCTGGGAACCGATTTCGACATCGTGCTCCTGGGCAAGGGAGCCCAGGCGGCGGCCGAGCAGCTCAAGGGGGTGGGGGCCAAGAACGTGCTGTGGAGCGAGGCCGACGCCGTGGCCGACTACACGGCCGAGGCCTACGCCCAGGCGTTGGCCGACCTGGTGAAGGAGAAGGGGTACACCGCGGTGCTGGCCGCGGCCACCACCACCGGAAAGGACCTGATGCCGCGGCTGGCTGCGCTTTTGGACGCAGGCATGGTGAGCGACGCGATCGGGTTCGAGAAGGGGGACGAGGGCGTCGTGTACCTGCGGCCCATGTACGCCGGAAACGCCATCGCCCGGGTCGCGATCGACACGCCCGTGCACTGCCTCACGGTCCGGGAGACGGCGTTTGACGCGGCCGCCCCGGGAGCGGGGGATGCCGCCGTGGCGGAGGCCCCGGTGAATGTGGACGCCGGAAGCCTGAAGGCCAAATTCGTGGAGTACCAGCTCACCAAGTCCGAGCGGCCCGAGCTCACCGAGGCCAAGGTGGTGGTGTCGGCCGGCCGGGGTGTGAAGGACGCCGAGGGCGTGAAGCTGATCGAGCAACTGGCCGACCTCCTGGGCGCGGCCCTGGGCGCCAGCCGGGCCGTGGTGGACGAGGGGCTCCTGCCCAACGACCTCCAGGTGGGCCAGACCGGAAAGATCGTGGCCCCCGACCTCTACATCGCCTGCGGCATCAGCGGGGCCATCCAGCACGTGGCCGGCATGAAGGACTCCAAGGTGATCGTGGCCATCAACAAGGACGAGGAGGCCCCGATCTTCGAGGTGGCCGACTACGGGCTGGTGGACGACCTCTTCAAGGCCGTGCCGAAACTCATCGAGAAGATCCAGGCTGCCAAGGCTTCGTAATCCGTTGGGAATAGACCGGCGCCCCGGCCCCGGGGTCCGGCCGGGTCAAGCCCCTCCGGG
>NZ_BAAHFQ010000226.1:0-3883 GCF_054681715.1 Deferrisoma sp. | reverse complement strand
GGGGACTTCGGTTGGGAGGCTGGGAAGCTGGGAGGCTGGGAGGCAAACCCCTCTGGGATTCCCGTTTCTCCGACGGTGCCACCCGCCGGCCCGGCCCCCTCACCCTGGCCCTCTCCCCCAAGGGGGAGAAGGGATCTGCGGCGGTGCCGAGGGGAGGCACCGGGTCCCCCCTCCCCCGGCGGGAGGGGGAAGCGGCCCCGCGGCCGGACGGCCAAGCGGGAAGCGAGAAGCTTCCCAGCTTCCCAGCTTCCTAGCTTTCGAGCTTTCGAGCGAACTTCCGAGACGGATCCATGGAATCTCCGCGGTTTTACATTCAGACCTTCGGCTGTCAGATGAACGACCACGATTCGGCCGTGCTTTCCCGCATGCTCGAGGAGGCGGGATACCTGGAGGTGGCCGAGCCCGGGGAGGCCGACGTGATCCTGTTGAACACCTGCGCGATCCGGGAGAAGGCGGAGCAGAAGCTGTACTCCCAGCTGGGGCGGTTCCGGCCCCTCAAGGAGCGCCGGCCCGGGGTCGTGATCGCCGTGGGGGGCTGCGTGGCCCAGGAGGCGGGCCGGAGGGTGTTCCAGCGGGCCCCGTACGTGGACCTGGTGTTCGGCACCCACGTGCTCCACGAGGTGCCCGACCTGGTGGAGACGGTGCGCCGCACCGGCCGACGCCTCGTGGTGACGCCGGACGAAGCCGACCAGGACCGGATCGAGGCCTTCTACGCCCACCACCGGCCCCGGGCGGTGACGGCCTACGTCACCGTGATGCAGGGCTGCGACAACTACTGCGCGTACTGCATCGTGCCCTACGTCCGGGGCCGCGAGCGCTCGCGGCCGGTGCGCGAGGTGGTGGCCGAGGTGGAGCGCCTGGCCCGGGCCGGGGTGGTGGAGGTCACGCTCCTCGGGCAAAATGTGAACTCTTATAGTGTAAGCCCTAAACAGGAAACGGATTTCGCAGGCCTCATCCGTCGGGTGGCGGAGGTCGAGGGCATCCGGCGGATCCGGTTCACCACGAGCCACCCCAAGGACCTCTCGGACGAGCTCATCCGGTGCTTTGCCGAGGTGCCCCAGCTCATGCCCCACATCCACCTCCCGCTCCAGTCGGGATCCGATCGCATCTTGGAAGCCATGCGCCGGCGGTACACCGCGGCCCGGTATCTGGACCTCGTGGAACGGCTCCGGCAGGCGCGGCCCGGCATCGCGATCACCTCCGACATGATCGTCGGGTTCCCGGGCGAGACCGAGGAGGACTTCGAGGCCACCCTGGCCGTGATGGACCGGGTCCGGTTCGACGGGCTGTTCAGCTTCAAGTTCTCGCCCCGGCCGGGCACCCTGGCCGCCCGGCTTCCCGACCCCGTTCCCGAGCCGGTAAAGGAGGAGCGGTTGGCCCGGCTCCAGAGCCTCCAGCAGGCCCACACCCTAGAGCGGAACCAGGCCCTGGTGGGGAGCCTGCGGCCGGTGCTCGTGGAGGGGCCCAGCAAGGCCGGGGGCGGGCAGGTCGCCGGCCGCACGCCCGAGAACAAGATCGTGAACTTCGACGGCGACGTGGGGTGGACGGGGACCGAAGTGGCGGTGCGGATCACGGCCGCGGCGGTGAACTCCCTGCGGGGCGAGGTGGTCCGGGACGAGGGGGCCCGACCTGCGGCGGCCCTGGGCGGTTAGCCCCGTTTCCCGTGGGCAACCGGTGACCGGAGACCGACGGACGAAGTCCCAGGAGGTGCGGTGTGTACGTGAAGATGAAGATCGCGGCCGTGGCCCTCGATCCGAGGTCCAAGGGGCCGGTGGTGGTGCTCCGGGATACGGAGGGCCGCTACACCCTGCCCATCTGGATCGGGGTGCTCGAGGCCGCCTCGATCGCGTACGCCCTGGAGGGGGTGAAACCGCCCCGGCCCATGACCCACGATCTCCTCAAGATGATCCTGGAGGAGCTCGGGGCGTCGGTGGGCCGGATCGACATCGACGCCCTCGAGGACAACGTGTTCCACGCCAAGATCCACCTGGACTTGCCCGGCGGCGGGACGCGCCTCATCGACAGCCGCCCCTCGGACGCCATGGCCATCGCGCTGCGCACCGGGGCCGAGATCTTCGCCGAGGAGGGGGTGCTCAAGCGCGCCGCCGCGGTGGAGGTGAAGGAGGGGGAGTCCTCGGGGGGCGAGGCCGAGGAGGACCCGTGGAAGGAGTTCCTGGAGAATCTCGATCCCGAGGCCTTCGGGAAGTACAAGATGTGAGGCCGGAGACGCCATGACGACCCACGCGTCCCCCTGGCTCCCGCGGGAGCGGTTCGGCAACGCGCTGGCCCTTTCGGCTCCGGGCACCGGCCCCGAGCCGCCGGTCCGGCTACGGGAACTCTTGGAACGGATTCCTCCCGAGGTGGTGGAGCGGTTCACCGGATGCGGCTCGCCGATCCCCGAGGCCATCGAGGGCCGCCGGGTGCTCGACCTGGGCTGCGGCACCGGCCGCGACGTGTTCCTGTGCGCCGCCCTGGCCGGCCCCTCGGGGTTTGTGATGGGGCTCGACCGGGACCGGGAGAACCTGGAGGTGGCCCGCCGAAGCGTCGAGGCGGCCATGCGGGCCTTCGGCCATCCCGAGCCCAACGTGGCGTTTCGGTGGGGAAACATCGAGAACCTGGAGGAGGCGGGGCTCGAGGACGAGGGGTTCGACGTGGTGATCTCGAACCGGGCGGTGAACCTGGCCCCGCAACTCAAGGTGCTCCGGGAGGTGTTCCGGGTGCTCCGGCCCGGGGGGGAGTTCTATTTCGCCGACGTCTACACGAACCGCCGGTTGCCGGCGGAGGTGGCGGCCGACGAGGAACTCGTGCGGGAGCACCTGGGTGGCGCCGCGTACGTGAACGATTTCCTGCGCCTGGCCCGGAGGGCCGGGTTCGTGGACCCGCGGATCGTGGGGCGCTACCGCCTGCACCTGGCCGACCCCCACCTGGAGGCCCGGATGGGGGGGGTGGAGTTCTGGGCCTACACGTTCCGGCTGTTCAAGGTGGCCGACCTGGAGGACGGCGAGGAGGACTACGGGCAGGCGGCCCGGTACCGGGGTTCCATCCCGGGATGCGCCCACCATTTCGTGCTGGACGCCGACCACCGGTTCGAAACCGGGCGGGCCGCGCCCGTGGGGGGGAACACGGCCCGGATCCTGACGCAGTCCCGGTTCTTCCGCCACTTCGAGGTGATCGGCGACTTCTCCCGCCACTACGGGCCGTTTCACCCGCGGCCGTGAGGGGCCGGGGGGCGCGAGTGCGACGTGGCCTCCTCGGCACCCGGCTCGGCCGGGCGGACCCCAGGGCCAAGCTGGGCGCCTGCCTGGGCCTCGTGATCGCGGCCTGGGGCGCTGGCCCCGCGGGGTTCCTCGCCGCCCTGGCCACGGTGGGGGCGGGCTGGCGGGCCGCCGGCCTCGGGCTCGGACCCCTCGCCCGGGCGCTCCGGCCGGCCTCCGCATTGTTCGGGTTCTCCCTGCTCCTCCACGGGGTTACCACGCCGGACGTCCCCTTGCCGGGCACGCAGGGGTGGCCCGTGACCGTGACCCTTCCGGGCCTCGCGGCCGGGGCCGCGCTGTGCGTCCGGCTGGCCCTGGGGCTCGCCGCGGCGCGGCTTTTGACCGCGTTCACCCCGCCTCCCGATCTGGCCCGGGCCTTGGGGTGGGTCCTTCGGCCCCTGCAGCGGCTGACGGGGGAGGGGGCGGATCCGGGGCTTGCCCTGCTCGTGGCCCTGCGGGCCGGTCCCCTGGTGGGCGACGAGGCCGGGCGCCTGGCCCGGGCGGTGGCGGCCCGGAGCCCGGTCCCCCGGGGCCGGGTGCGGTGGTTCCTCCTGCGCCGGGGGGCAGAGGCCCTGACCCGGCGGCTCGTGCGCCGGGCCGAGGGGATGGCCCGGGCCATGGCCTGCCGG
>NZ_BAAHFQ010000225.1:0-3895 GCF_054681715.1 Deferrisoma sp. | reverse complement strand
CGAGAAGACCCGGGAGGTCCTGGCCACCCTCACGCCCCGGGAGGAGAAGGTGCTGCGGATGCGGTTTGGCATCGACGAGAAATCGGACCACACCCTGGAGGAGGTGGGCCGGGACTTCGCGGTGACCCGGGAGCGGATCCGCCAGATCGAGGCGAAGGCGCTCCACAAGCTGCGCCACCCCACCCGAAGCCGGAAGCTCCGCACGTTCCTGAAGTAGCGGTCGGCCGCGCCTCGCGGCGGCAAAACCGGCCCCCGGGGCCGAAGGCAAACTCTCCGAAAAAATCACGCGGAGGCTCTTGCACCGCCCGAACCGGTGTGATAGCCTCCGCGTTCCCTTTTGGGGGAAGTCGCTCCCCAACGGCTCCGCTGCCCGTCCGAGGCATGAGCCGCCGAGACAGCTCGCCGAACCGAACACGTTCGTCGACCGCAAAAGCGCTCCAACTGGAAGTGGCTGCTGCGCCGTGGGCCGCGCCTGAAGGGACCCGGGGCCGACGGCAGGTGCGTGTTTCGTTTTCGGGTTGGGCCCCCGAAACCGTCGAGGAGGTTCTGGATGCCCACGATCAACCAGCTCGTGCGTAAGGGCCGAAAAAAGGTGAAGAAGCGGACGGCGTCTCCGGCCCTGGAGTCCTGTCCCCAGAAGCGCGGGGTGTGCACCCGCGTGTACACGACCACGCCGAAGAAGCCGAACTCGGCGCTCCGGAAGGTTGCCCGTGTGCGGCTCACCACGGGCAAGGAGGTCACGGCCTACATCCCGGGGGAGGGGCACAACCTCCAGGAGCACTCGGTGGTGCTCATCCGGGGAGGCCGGGTCAAGGACCTTCCGGGCGTCCGGTATCACATCATCCGCGGTACGTTGGACGCCTCGGGCGTGGACAAGCGCCGGCAGGGGCGGTCCAAGTACGGCGCCAAGAAGCCCAAGTAGGAGTTGGCCATGGCGAAGAGTCGCGGTCGCTACGACCAGCCCGTGGCGCCGAAGCGCCCCAAGTACCGGCAGATCGCCGACCCGGTGTACGGCGACGAGCTCCTCGGGAAGCTGATCAACAAGGTCATGCGCGACGGCAAGAAGAGCGTGGCCGAGAAGATCGTGTACGGGGCCCTGGAGATCGTGGAGAGCAAGACGAGCCAGAACGCCCTCGAGGTGTTCCACGCGGCGCTCCAGAACGTGAAGCCCATCGTGGAGGTGAAGTCCCGCCGGGTGGGCGGCGCCACCTATCAGGTGCCCGTGGAGGTCAACCCCCGCCGCCAGGTGAGCCTGGGCATCCGGTGGCTCGTCGGGTACGCTCGGGCCCGGGGGGAGCGCACCATGCGCGACCGCCTGGCCAACGAGATCCTCGACGCGTACCAGAACCGCGGCGGCGCCGTGAAGAAGCGCGAGGACACCCACCGGATGGCCGAGGCCAACAAGGCGTTCTCGCATCTCCGGTGGTAGGGGAGCTCCGGGCTCCCGTGTAGGAAAGGCGTCGTGCCCAGGCAGACCCCGATCGAGCGGTACAGGAACATCGGCATCGCGGCCCACATCGACGCGGGCAAGACCACCACGACCGAACGGATCCTGTACTACACCGGGGTGAGCCACCGCCTCGGGGAGGTGCACGAGGGCACGGCGGTCATGGACTGGATGGAGCAGGAGCAGGAGCGCGGCATCACGATCACCGCCGCCGCGACCACCTGCTTCTGGCTCGGGCACCGGATCAATATCATCGACACCCCGGGCCACGTGGACTTCACCATCGAGGTGGAGCGGAGCCTGCGGGTCCTGGACGGGGTGGTCGCTGTGTTCTGCGCGGTCGGGGGCGTGGAGCCCCAGTCCGAGACGGTCTGGCGCCAGGCCGATCGGTATCGGGTCCCGCGGATCGCGTTCGTGAACAAAATGGACCGTCCCGGCGCGGACTTCGGCCGGGTGGTCCGGGAGCTCCGGGAGCGGCTCGGGGCAAACCCGATCCCGGTCCAGATCCCCTTGGGGCGCGAAGAGGGGTTCCGGGGGGTGGTGGACCTCGTCGGGTGGCGGGCCCGGATCTGGGACGACGAGAGCCTCGGCGAGCGCTACGAGGATCTGCCGATCCCCGAGGAGGTCCTGCCGGAGGCCCGGCGGATGCGCGAGCGGATGCTCGAGGCCCTGGCGGACGTGGACGAGGGGATCCTCTCGGCCTACGTCGGGGGGGGCGAGCTGGGGGAGGAGGTGATCCGGGCGGCCCTGCGAAGGGCCTGCGTAGGGCTCAAGGGAGTGCCGGTCCTGTGCGGGGCCGCGTTCCGGAACAAGGGCATCCAGCTCTTGCTCGACGCCATCGTCGAGTATCTGCCGAGCCCGGTGGACGTGCCGCCCTACGAGGGATCGGATCCCCGGACCGGCGAGCGGGTGGTGCGGCGAGCCAGCGACGACGAGCCGTTCGCGGCCCTGGCGTTCAAGGTGATGACCGACCCCTACGTGGGCCAGCTCACCTTCTTCCGGGTTTACTCGGGCCAGATGCGGGCCGGCGGGTATGTCTACAACCCGCGCCTTGGCAAAAAGGAACGGATCGGCCGCATCCTCGAGATGCACGCCAACGAGCGCCGGGAGATCGACGGGGTGGCGGCCGGCGACATCGCCGCGGCGGTGGGGCTCCGGAACTCGGCCACGGGCGACACCCTGTGCGACCCGGCCGCTCCGGTGGTGCTCGAAGCCATCGAGGTGCCCACGCCGGTCATCTCGGTGGCGATCGAGCCCAAAAGCCAGGCCGACCAGGAGAAGCTCGGGGTGGCCCTGGCGAAGATTGCCGCGGAGGACCCGTCGTTTCGGGTCCGGGTGGACGAGGAAACGGGGCAGACGATCCTCTCGGGCATGGGGGAGCTCCACCTGGAGGTGATCGTCGACCGGCTGATGCGGGAGTTCCAGGTGGAGGCCAACGTGGGCCGGCCCATGGTGGCCTACCGCGAGGCCTTCCGGGGCCCGGCACGGGGGGAGGGACGGTTCGTCCGCCAGACCGGGGGCCGGGGCCAGTATGGCCACGTGGTCCTCGAGGTGGAACCCCTCGAGCCGGGGGACGGCTTCCGGTTCGAGAACCGCACCGTGGGCGGGGTCGTGCCGAGGGAGTACGTGCCGGCCGTGGAAAAGGGGGTCTCGGAGGCCCTCGATCGGGGGTTCCTCGCGGGCTACCCGGTGGTGGGGGTCCGGGTGGTCCTGGTGGACGGATCGTACCACCCGGTGGACAGCTCGGAGATCGCGTTCAAGATCGCGGCGTCCCAGGCCCTTCGGGACGCGGCCGAGCGGGCCGGGATCCGGATCCTGGAACCGGTGATGGCGGTCGAGGTGGTCGTGCCCGAGGAGTTCCTGGGCGACGTGATCGCCGACCTCAACGCGAGGCGGGGCAAGATTCTCGAGATGGATCAACGGGGCGGGGCCCGGCTGGTTCGGGCGGCGGTGCCCCTGGCGGAGATGTTCGGGTACGCCACGACCCTGCGGTCGAGAACCCAGGGACGGGCGACCTTCACGATGCAGTTCAGCCACTACCAGGAGGCCCCGGCGAAGGTCGCCGAGCAGGTGGTGGCCCGGGCCGTCTAGCCGGCGCCCGAGCGGCGCGCGAGACACGACAGCAGGAGGTTCATCATGGCCAAGGAAAAGTTTGAGCGAACGAAGCCGCACGTGAACGTGGGGACGATTGGGCACGTGGACCACGGGAAGACGACGCTGACGGCGGCGATCACGCGGGTGCTGGCGAACCAGGGGTTGGCGAAGTACACGGCCTTTGACGAGATCGACAAGGCGCCGGAGGAGCGGGAGCGGGGGATCACGATCGCGACGGCGCACGTGGAGTACGAGACGGCGAAGCGCCACTACGCGCACGTGGACTGCCCGGGGCACGCGGACTACGTGAAGAACATGATCACGGGCGCGGCGCAGATGGACGGGGCGATCCTG
>NZ_BAAHFQ010000224.1:0-3910 GCF_054681715.1 Deferrisoma sp. | reverse complement strand
GCCCCCGGAACCGGTGGCCGAGCCCGCCCGGCCGGAACGCCTGCGGCTCGAGATCACGGCCACCGAGAAGGCCTGGGTCCGGGTGGTGGCGGACGGCGGAAAGCCCGTGGACCGGGTGTTCCGGCCCGGGGAGACCCGGACTTACGAGGCCTCCGAGGGGTTCCTGGTGAAACTCGGGAACGCCGGCGGGGTGCGGTTTTCGTGGAACGGCGAGGCGCTCAAGGTGCCGGGCCGGCCCGGCGAGGTAAAGGAGTTCCGGTTCCCCCGCGACCTGGAGGGGTTGCGGCCGTGACCGGTCCCTGGCGCGACCCCCTGGCCGCGGCGGCGGCCCGGGTGCTGGGCGAGGGGTTCCGGGCCGAGGTGGCCGTGGTCCTGGGGTCTGGGCTGGGGCCCGTCGTGGGGGGGCTTCCGGACGCGATCCCCTACGAGCGGGTGCCCGGGCTCGGGGCGCCCGGGGTGCCGGGCCACGCCGGCCGGGTGGGGGTGGCGCAGATCGCCGGCGAGCGGGTCCTCGTGTTCCAGGGCCGGCGGCACCTCTACGAGGGCATCACACCCGCCCAGGCCGCGTTCCCGGTCCGCCTGGCCGCCCGTCTCGGGGTGCGGTTCCTGGTGCTCTTCGCGGCGGCCGGAGGGCTCGACCCCGCCCTCGTTCCCGGGACCTGGGTGTTCGTGACCGACCACCTGAACTGGCTGGGGAGAAATCCCCTCGAGGCCGTCCGGACCCCCGACGGCACGCCGGCGTTCGTGGACCTCACGGGGACCTACCGGGCCGATCTGTGGCCCGAGGTCGCGAGGGCGGAAGGGATCCCCATCGCCCGGGGCGTGTACGCGGCGTTCCCGGGGCCCACCTACGAGACCCCGGCCGAGATCGCCTGGGCCCGGGGGGCCGGGGCGTCGGTGGTGGGGATGTCGGTGGTGCCCGAGGCCGTGTGGGCGCGGTTCCTGGGGCTCGAGGTGGCGGCCTGGGCCCGGGTGGCGAACCCCGCGGCCGGCCTCGGCCCCTCGGCCTTGGACCACCGGGACGTGGTGGCCCAGGCCGCCCGCGACGCCGGGCAGGGCCGGACCCTGCTGGAAGCCACGATCCGGGCGTGGAGGGCGAGCCGGCCGGGGGCCGGAGGGTTCGGGGCGCCGAAGCCAGGGGGCGGATAACGGGCGCACGCCTCGCCGGGTTCCCCGTGCGCCCCCCTCACCCCGGCCCTCTCTCCCCGGTGGGGGGAGAGGGAGACAGAGGGCGGCCAGGGGCGGCGTCGAGCGCCCCCCCTTTCCCTGGTGGGAGGGGGGCAGGGGGGAGGGGGACGAGGGGACCACCGCGAGCCGTGGCGATCGGGTGCCGCGTGTTGCGGTTGATGGAACATCGAGGCCCTGCGCGAGGCGGATGGAGATCCCCCCCTCGCCCCGGCCCTTCCCCCTGGTGGGGGGAGAGGGAGACAAAGAGCGGGCCGGGGCGGCGTCGAGCGTACCCCCCTCCCCTGGTGGGAGGGGGGCAGGGGGGAGGGGGAGAAGGAGACGGGGGCGTCCCGCGAGGAGGCTCGAAACCGACCTCTGACCTCTGTCGTCTGATGTCTGACACCAAGGAGACGGTGTGAACGCCGAGAACACCTCTAAGCCCAGCGACCAGACGCCGGCCCCCGAGGGGCCGGTCAAGGCCGTGAGCCTCCTGTCCGGGGGGCTCGACTCGATCCTCGCCACCCGGGTGGTCCAGGACCAGGGGGTCGAGGTCCTGGCCCTTCACTTCATCACCCCGTTTTTCGGCGGCCACAAGCGGGGCCGGGAGGCCGAGGTGGAGGCCTTTTTCCGCGAGAAGTACGGCATCACGGCCCGGGTGGTGGACGTGTCCGAGGAGTACATGGAGGTTCTCGCGAACCCGAAGTACGGGTACGGCAAGAACTTCAACCCCTGCATCGACTGCAAGATCTTTCTGGTGCGCAAGGCCTTGGAGATCATGAAGCAGGAGGGGGCCCGGTTCCTCATCACCGGCGAGGTCCTGGGGCAGCGGCCCATGAGCCAGCGCCGCGACGCCATGAACGCCGTGGCCCGGCAGTCGGGGGCCCGGGAGCTCATCCTCCGGCCCCTGTCGGCCCAACTCCTGCCCATCACCGCGCCCGAGCGCCACGGCTGGGTGGACCGGAGCCGGCTCTACGGGTTCCGGGGGCGGTCGCGCAAGCCCCAGATGGAACTTGCCGCCGAGCTGGGGATCACGGAGTACCCGAGCCCGGCCGGGGGGTGCTACCTCACCGACCCCACGCTGGCGAACCGGGTGCGCCGGTACTTCGACGAGGTGCCGGCCGAGGAGCGCTCCTCGGAGGACGTGCGGCTCCTGCTCGCCGGCCGGCCGTTTCGGCTGCCGGGGGGAAGCTGGCTCACCCTGGGCCGGAACCAGGGGGAGAACCGGGCCGTGGCCGCCCTGGCCCGGGAGGGCGACCGGTTCCTCAAGGCCCGGGAGGTGCCGGGGCCCCTGGGGCTCCTGCGGCTCCGGGACCCGGAGGACCTCGAGGCCGCGGCCGGGGTGCTCCTGCGGTACTGCCCCAAGGCCGGGGACGAGCACGAGGTCGGGGTGGGCCCCGCGCCCGACGACCTGCCCGAGACGGTGCGGGCCCGGAAACGCAAGGATCCGGAGATCGAGCCCTGGAGGTTCTGACCCGGTGCGCCGGCCGGCCGACCTCGCCTCGTACCGCCACATGCGCTCGGTGCTCGCCACCCCGCTCACGACGGTGCGGGGCGTGGGCCCGAGGGTGGCGGAGAAGCTCGGCCGCAAGGGCCTGAGGACCCTGGGCGACGCGCTCGTGTTCCTGCCCCTTCGCCACGAGGACCGCACCCGGCCGACCCCGCTCCATCGCCTCGCGCCGGGCGAAACCGCGGTCTTCCGGGCCCGGGTCGAGGCGATCGGGGTCAGGGACTACCACCGCCGCCGGGTCCTGGAGGCCCGGGTCACCGACGGCGCGGGCTGGGTCACCCTCAAATGGTTCCGGGGCAATTTCCGGTGGCTCCAGGACCGGTTCCGGCCCGGCACCGAGGTGGCCGGTTCCGGCACCGTGCGGGTGTTCCAGGGCCGGCCCGAGATCGACCACCCGGAGCTCGAGCCCCTCGACCCCGGCGACGACCCGGGCGGGCTCGAGCGGGTGGTGCCGGTGTACTCCGAGGTGGAGGGGGTGCATCCCAAGGCCCTGCGCCGCATCCTGGAGGCGGCGCTGGCCCACGCCCTGCCGGCCGTGGTGGACCTGGTGCCCGAGCCGCTGGCCGAGGATCTGGGCCTTCCCCCCATGGCCGAGGCCTACCGGGAGGTGCATTTCCCCAGCCGGGGCGGCCCCGACCTCCCCCGCTGGGTGGCCCGGCACCGCCGGGCGCTCGTGCTCGAGGAGTTCTTCTTCCTCCAGTTGGGCCTGCTTCTGCGCCGCGAGGGCCAGGGGCCGGCCCGGGGCATCGCCTTCCGGCCGGATTTCCGGCTCATCAAGCCCCTGCTCAAAAGCCTCCCCTTCGAACTCACCGCGGCCCAGCGCCGGGTGCTCGGCGAGATCCGGCGCGACATGGAGGCCCCCCGGCCCATGCACCGGCTGCTCCAGGGCGACGTGGGGAGCGGCAAGACCCTGGTGGCGCTCCTGAGCGCGCTCATGGCCGTGGAGTCGGGGTACCAGGCGGCCCTCATGGCCCCCACCGAGATCCTGGCCGAGCAGCACGGCCTCAACCTCCGGCGGCTGTGCCGGCCCATCGGGGTCGAGGTGGCATGCCTCACGAGCTCCACCCCCAAGGCCGAGCGGGAGGCCATCCTCGAGGGGCTCCGCACCGGGGCGCTCCCGCTCGTCGTGGGCACCCACGCCCTCATCCAGGAGTCCGTGGCGTTCCACCGGCTGGGGTTCGTGGTGGTGGACGAGCAGCACCGGTTCGGGGTGCTCCAGCGGGCCGGGCTCCTCCG
>NZ_BAAHFQ010000223.1:0-3914 GCF_054681715.1 Deferrisoma sp. | reverse complement strand
CTTCTGTTCTTCGGTCAGTGCGAACTCCATGGCGTCTCCGTGTGTAAGGCTGGAAAGCTAGGAGGCTGGAAGGCCGGAAGGCCATTCCCCACGGGACTTCGGTGTTTCGCCCCAGGGGAGCGGACAGCGGGCCCGAAGGTGGACCGCCCCGCTACCCTTGCGCCCCAGGCCTCCCACTTTACGTCAACTGGAAGTTGGGACCGGAGAAAACCGCCCCTGGGGGGCGGCGGGGGAGGTCGGCTACAAGACCTCTGCCCCCGGTTCGGCCAGGTGCTGGTAATGGCAGCGCCGGCAGTTGTCCTTGTTCCGGTCCTTGCGGTGGCAGTCCCCCGTAAAACAGCCGTACATCCGGGGCCGCCAGGTCGGCACCTCGGCCTTGTCGTGGGCGATGGTCCGGTGGCAGTCGAGGCATCCCAGGTCTAGGGGGTTCCCCTGGGGATCGGCCTTGGCCAGGTGCACCTTGTGGTTGACCCGGATGAGTTTCCGGTTCTCCTCGGTTTTCGACCGGATGTCGGTGTGACAGCCCTCGCACCGGGCCTCCACCCTCTCGTCGAACGCCGCGTACCCCTCAGGGATCAGCCGGTCGCGCACGTACCCGAAGACGTTGGCCGACTCCGGGAGCTCCGGGTGCTGGGCATGGCATTCGTAGCAGGTGACTCGTTCGGCCGGGTGCCCCTGGCTCTCGTGCCACAGCTCCGTGAGCACCGGGTGGCAGGTGGCGCACCGGTTCGGGGACGTGTTCACCCACCGGGCCCCGGCCACGAACAGGCCCAACCCCACGAGGACGACCACCGCGAGGAACCCGGCCCATCCGCCGGCGGTCATGTTCTTGGCTCGAGCGATCAACCAACCCATGGTCGTTCTCCCCATGTCTCCTGCCGCCGCCGCGTCAGGCGCGGCTCACCGAAACCCGCAGGGCCTTCCAGGCCTGCGCCCCGTGCCGGTCCGTGCGAAACGGCGCCACCTGGGCCACCGAGACCCCGGGCCCGTGGTCCCGCCACCATCCCGCCTCCAGGGCTTCCTCGTGGCCGAACCCCCAGGAGAGCGCCGCCGCCCGGGGATGGAGCCCCTGGGCCAGCCGCACCCTGACCCGCGCCTCGCCCACCTCGGTGCGCACCCGGGCCCAGTCCCCCTCCGAAAGCCCCAGGGCCCGGGCGGCCTCCGGGTGGAGCCACAAGGGGTTTTCGTGCCGGATCTCCCGGCCCCGGGCCGAAACGGGAAACGACGGATCGAGCTCGGGAGGCCGGGTCACCACCAAGGCGAAGTCCCCCCCCTCCAGGCGTTTGAGATCCGTCGGCATGCGATGGGCCAGCCGGCCCGCCACCTCGAGCACCCCCGACGCGGTGGGAAATCCGTTCTCCCGGGCCCAGGGGTACCCGGCCCTTCGGGCGCGCCAAACCCCGGTGCCCGCGAGCGCCGTGTATCCCCCGTCGGCCGCGAGCGGGGGAAGGGTGTCGCAGAGGTAGCGCACGTACGCCCCCGTGTCGGGATAGGGGAACGACTCGGCGAACCCCTCGTCCACCCTGCGGCCCACGGCCAGGAGCACGTCCCCGAGTTGCCGCGCGTCGCCCACGGGAGCGTTGGGCGGGCCTTCAAAGAGCCCCTCCAGGGGCGCGTCCGGCCGGCGCAGCCACCGGGGTTCCGGCGGGGTCCGGGGCACCGGTTGCTGGAGCAGCACCCAGGCCTTCCCCTCGGCGTCGTACCCCCCCACCAGGTTCCAGAGCTCGAGATCGGTGGGAGCCGGGAGCACCAGGTCGGCCACCCGCGCCGTCTCCGTGAGGTGGGTGTCGAAGGCCACCACGAGCCCGATTCGGTCCTCCTCGGTGAACGCGCGGCGCACCGAGCGGCTCCGGGGGGCCTCGTACACCGGGTTCGAGCGGTACGCCAGGTACAGGCTCGCTCCCTCGTTCCCGGCCAGGAGATCCTTGATCGCCCGGGTCCGGGGTGCGGTGGGCTCGAACCCGGGAAGCCACCGCAGCGGGTGGGCGAGCCGCAGACCCGCGGCCTCGGGGTCTCCCTGGGTCGCGTTCAACACCGCGGCCGCGGCCTCCAAGGCCTCGGCCTCGGGGTTCCCGGCCGCGTCCACCCAGGCAAGCGAGGGCGCCCCGGCCCGGAACTCCCGGGCGAGCCGCACGAGGCTCAGGGCCGAGAGCCCCGAGGCGGCCTCCACCAGATCCACGGAGTAGGGCACCAGGGCCTCGAGCACCTTCTCGGGCGCAAGCCCCACCCACCGGCCGAAGGCCTCGGCGTCGAACGCGCCCTGGGTGAGGAGCACCCGCAGGATTCCCAGAACCACCAGGGTCTCCGAGCCCGGCCGGATCGGGATCCACTCGTCGGCCACGCTCCCGGTGGCCCCCTCGTAGGAGCTTAGGCACAGGATCCGGCCGCCCCGGGCCCGCAGTTCCGCGAGCCCCTTGCCCAGGCGGCCGATGCCCTCGGCCTCGTCCCAGGGCTGCGCCCCCACAAGAAGGAGGGTTCGCACCCTGGAGAGATCGGGCGCGGCCAGGGGCGCCCCGTACACGGCCCGCTGGGCCTCCCGGGCTCCCCACCGGAGGCTCGCGGCGGCGTCGATCCGGTGGCGGACCCCCAGGCGCTCCAGCACCGAGCCGGCCAGGGGATCGGGCCGACCCAGATCGAAGTAGGCCCGCTCGGGTCCCCGGGTGAGGGCCTCGGCAATGGTATCCAGGGCCTCGTCCCAGGAGACCGGCTCGAACTCCCCGGAACCCCGCGACCCCGTTCGCCGGAGCGGCCGCGTGATCCGGGCCGGGTCGCGAAACGCCTCCAGGGCCGCGAAGGCCCTCGGGCAGACCCCGCCCAGATCCCCGGCTTCGGGGTTGGGCACGATCTGGACCGGGAGGCCCCCGTCCCGAAACGCCCGCACCGCACAGGCCGAACCGCAGGCCGTGCAGGCGGTCGCCACGGGGTCGCGGAATTTGCGCAGGGACCGGTGGGCCGGTTCCGGGAGTTTCGCCACCGCCGGCCCGGCCAGGGCCGCGCCGGCCACCCCGGCCCCGCTCCATGCGAGAAACTGGCGTCGGCTGATGCTCCGCATGGCGTTCCCCCGTTAGAGGAGCGGCAGGAACTCGCCGCCCAGCACGACGTTGCAGCGCATGGCGAAGATCCCGACCATCACGAGCACCGCGGCAAACCCGTAGACGGCCACGTTCCGGGTGCGAGCGTTCGCCACGAGCACGAGCGGGAGCACCTTGCCCATGAGCGTCTCCACCCAGATGAAGGTGGGCGCGAACGCCCCGGTCAGCAGAAGCCGGGCCGACTCCATGGACTCGGCCTCCCCGAAGTAGTGCACCGCCAGGTCCGAGAAGCTCAGGAAGAGGTCGAACACGAGAAGCCACAGGAGCATCTTCCCGAGCCCGAACACCACCTCGGTGTTCACCTTGCGCTCGGCGCCGAAGAACCGCTCCTTGATAATGGTCACCAGGATCATCATGGCCACGCCGCTCACCATGGCCGAGGTGAGGAACAGGATCGGCATCATGCTGGTGCGCCACAGGGCATGGGCCTTGGCGAAGCTCAGGATGAACCCGGTGTAGCCGTGCACCATGATCGCGAGCGGGATCCCGATGAGTCCGAAGGTCTTCGTGAGCTTCGCGTTCCCCCGGAACATGAAGAACCCGTAGATGATGCAGTTGATCGGGTAGATCGTAAGGAGGAACGACCCCCAGGAAATCGGGCTGGTGCCGTTGAGGTACACGAACAGGTGCCACGCCCGCAGGGGCCGGCCGGCGTGCAAGAGGAGGAACATGGGCGCCGCAATGAGGAGCAGGGTCGCCAGCACCACGCCCACCTTGCCCAGGGGCTTGTACTTCTCCATGCCGAACCCGTAGGCCAGGGTCGAGATGATGAACGACCCGGCCGAAAGCCCCGTGAGGTAGAAGTAGATGGCGATGGCCAGG
>NZ_BAAHFQ010000222.1:0-3933 GCF_054681715.1 Deferrisoma sp. | reverse complement strand
CAGGAACTGGCCCGGCTCGCCGAGGAACTCGCCTCGGCCATCCTGGAGATCGCAAGTAGCAACGAGCAGGTATCCCAGCAAACCCAGGCCCTGGCCGCGAGCGGCGAGGAGATGGGGGCCACCGTGAACGAGGTGGCCCGCCACGCCGCCAGCGTCAACGAGGCCGCCGCCTCGGCCGCCGTGGCGGCGGGCAGCGGCACAACCGTGGTCCTCGAGGCCATGGATGCCTTCCGCGAGATCGCCGACCTGGTGGAGGGTGCCGCCGGCGTGGTGAGGGGCCTGGGGTCCAGTTCGGAGAAGATCGGGCAGGTCGTCACCGTGATCGAGGACATCGCCGACCAGACCAACCTCTTGGCCCTCAATGCCGCGATCGAGGCCGCCCGGGCCGGCGAGCACGGCCGCGGGTTCGCGGTGGTGGCCGACGAGGTGCGAAAGCTCGCGGAAAAAACCGTCAAGGCGACCCGCGAGATCAGCGGCACGGTGGAGACGATTCAGGCGGAAGCCCGCCGGGCCGCCGACGCCATGGCCTCGGGCCTCGGGCGGGTTGGGACCGGGCGGGAGAAAGCCCAGCAGGCGGGCACCGCCATGGAGGAGGTCGACCGGGAGATCTCGGGAGCGGCCGCCCAGGTGGAGCAGATCGCCGCCGCCACCAAGGAACTCTCGACCACCATCGAGACACTGGCCACGAACCTGGACGAGATCGCGCGGGCCGTGGCCCAGAACACCGAATGGAACGGCCGGATCAAGACCTCGGCCGACGCGGTGGCCGATCGCGCCAGGGAGTTGCAGGCGATCACCGGGCGGTTTCGGACGTGATCCGTTCCGCCGGGCCGCGCCCCGCGGAGGCCCCGGTCAGCCCGCCGTCCGGAGCACCCGACCGACCACTTCGAGGAGTTCGGCCATGCGGTAGGGCTTGCGGATGAACCCCGCAAGCCCCTTTCCCGCAAACCGGTTCGTGGCCTCCTGCTCGTTGTAGCCGCTGGCGAGGATCACGGGAAGGCCGGGGCGGATCTTCCGGATCTCGCGGAACGCCTCCTCGCCGCCCATGCGCGGCATGGTCATGTCGAGGAGCACCAGGTCGAAGGCCCCGGGTTCCTCCCGCAGCCGCTCCACGGCCTCGAGCCCGTCGGAGGCCGTGGCGACCCGCGCCCCGAACTCCTCCAGCATCATGCCGGCCACCTCCCGCACGGTGTCCTCGTCGTCGACCAGGAGGATCCGCACCCCCTCCAGGCGCGCCTCGGCCGGGTCCCCTTCCCCGGCCGAGACGGCCGGCATCGCCTCGGAGGCGGGCAGGAGGATCTTGAAGGTGCTCCCACGGCCCGGCTCGCTGTACACCTTCAGGCCGCCCCGGTGGCCCCGCACGATCCCCAGCACCGCGGCGAGTCCCAGGCCACGGCCGATGAACTTCGTCGAAAAGAACGGGTCGAAGATCTTCTGCCGGGTTTCGGCGTCCATCCCCTGCCCCGTGTCCGAGACCTCGAGGTACACGTACCGGCCCTCCGGAAGATCCCAGTCGAGGAACGTCTCGGCAAGGTACGCCCGATCCGCGTCCATGACCCCGGTGGTGACGGTTATCACGCCGCTTCGGTCGCCGATGGCCTCCGATGCGTTGGTGATCAGGTTCATCACCACCTGCCGCAACTGGTTCGCGTCGGCTTCGACCGCCGGCAGGTCCGGGGACAGGTCATACTTGAGCACCACCCCCTTGCCGATCACGGTCTTCAGCAGATGCCCCATCTCTTCCACGAGCCGGTTCAGGTCGATAGGCTCCACCACGAACCGTCCCCTTCCCGAGTAGGCGAGCATCTGGTGGGCGAGATCGGCGGCTCTTCGTGCCGCCTTCACGATCGCCTCCACGTTCCGCCGCGCCGGGGCCTCGGGCGCAAGTTTCTTGAGGGCCAGGTCCGCGTGCCCGATCACTCCCATGAGCAGGTTGTTGAAGTCGTGGGCGATGCCGCCGGCCAACACCCCGAGGCTCTCGAGCTTTTGCACCTGGAACATCTTCTCCTCGAGCCGCCGCCGCGCCTCCTCGGCGCGACGCCGCTCTGTTGCGTCGATCATCACCGACACGCCCCCCACCACCTCGCCCCGGGCGTCCCGGAGCGGGGCGGCCGAGATGGACACCCACACGGGGCGACCGTCCTTTCGGCGGCGCTCGGCGTCCCGCGCCACCACCTCCTCGCCGACCAACACCTTCGAGAGTTCCTCCCGGAACACCCCTCGCGCATCCGCCGGCAGATGGGGCGGCTCGCGGCCCAGGGCCTCGGCCTCGTCCCACCCGAACAGCCGCTCGGCCCCCCGGCTCCATCCCGTCACCCGGCCCTCCCGGTCCACCGCCACGATGGCGGCAGGCGAGGCGTCGAGAATCACCCGCAGGCGCTCCAAGGCCTCGGTCAGCGACCTCTCGGCCTCTTCCCGCCGGGCGACTTCAGCGGCCAGTTCCGCGTTCCGGTCGGCCAACGCGGCCGTCCGGCGTGCCACTTCGCGTCGCAGGACTACAACGCCCACGGCCAAGATGAGCAGCGCCGCCCCCGCCCCAACGGCCCCCAGTTTCACCCATCTGGGAATCCCGGCGGGCTCCCCCCGCAGGCCAATCCAGCGATCGAGCGCGCGGTGGTACGGGGAACCCGGTTCCCGCTTCCAGGCGGCGAGGTACCGGTCCAGGAAGGGGAGGATTTCCGAGGCCACCCCCCGATGGGCCGCCATCCGCACGTCCACCGGGGAGAAGAGGACCGGGGTTTCCTCCACCCCGTACCGCTGGGCCGCCCGTCGGGCCAGGAGCACGTTCACCACCGCGGCGTCGGCCTGGCCTTCGGCCACGAGTTGGAGCGCCTCCTCGTGGCTCGAGCCCCAGACGGGTTCGGCCTTCACCTGGAAACTTCCCACGAGGCGAAGGAACGGCTCGGCGAAGATGCTCTCCCGGGTCAGGGCCACCCGCCGTCCGTCCAGGTCCAGGATGGACCGCACCTCGGTCTCGGGGCGGGCGAACACCTGGCCCCACGCCACCACCACGGTTTCCCCGGTGAACCCAAACCGCTCGGCCCGTTGCGGAGAAAAGGCCAGGGCCGGAATGAGGTCTATGCGGCCCTCCTCCAAGGCGGAGAGGCACTCCGCGAGCTCGCAGGGCACGAAGGTGAGTTCCCAACCCTCCCGTCGAGCCGCCTCGACGACGAGGTCCACCCCGACGCCCCCGTACCCGCCCTCTCCGGTCCAGACCAACAGCGGCGGATTCTCGTACACCCCCACCCGGATTTCCCTGGCCCCCGCTCTAACTGCCACCAGGCACGAGAGCAGCACGACCACCGCGATCATCCGTGCACCCATTTCGTCCTCCCCTGTCCCGCCCCCGCTTCCCACGGGTGCGCGAGTTTCCGGCGTGCCCGAGCCCCTTTCACCGCGGGAAGGCGGGCCCGTTGGCACCTGCGCGACTCGGCCCCGTGGATCGCCCGCCAAACCACCCGGCCGCCGCTCGCGTGGAACGCCCCCCGGGGAACGAGAACGCGGATCCTGGCCTGACTGCCCCCCTGTGTCCCCTCCCCAAGCGGGAGAACACAGAGTGCAACCCCTTCGCCCTGGTTCCGACTCGAGCGGGGGAACCGGGGCCCACCCACACACCCCCTCCCGCTCATGCTATGTTTCATTAAGGTCCGCAGTCAAAGATCTTTGATATCACGAGTGGTTTAAGGGAGGAGGAACGGATTGACGCACAAACTGATCTGCACAGGGAACAGCACCGGGTGTTCTTACGCTTTGTTACGGTTGACTTTACGGACTGCAAGCGTGTAGGAAAAACCCACTGCTGTCCAAAAACGAATAACAGAGGTCCCGGGAAGTGCCCGGAGAGGGCCTTCTGCCGCGGTTTGGGGCGGTCATCCTACACCGCCGTGCGATTCAGCTGTCCAACATCGAACCCCGGCAGCGTGAGCTGGGGGT
>NZ_BAAHFQ010000221.1:0-3942 GCF_054681715.1 Deferrisoma sp. | reverse complement strand
GCCTTCACCTCCAGGGTTCCCCCGGCGGCCCGCACCCGCGCCTGCACCCACGCCACGGCCGCCCGTTCCACGGCCGGCAGGCCCAGGGCCCAGACCCCCACGACCAGCGCGCCCAAAAAGGTGCCGAAAATCCAAAGGAAGCGCCGCACCCGCACCTCTCAAACGGTTTCGCGCGTTACGCTGGGAAGCTGGAAAGCTGCGAGGCTGGGACGCTCTACCCCCCGATCCCAGCGCCTTCGCCCACCCCCCTGATACCAAGTTGCGTTCAAACCGACACCCATCCCGGGGCCCGACAAGGGGCCTGGTTCCGGCCGTGCGTGAGTGCGGCATCCGGCTCACGCTGCAGCCGGCACTCAGCCCGGCGCCGCCATGAACGGCGGAAACACGAACGTTGGCGAGTCATCGGTGGGCTCATGGCGAGGGAGACATCGGCTGAGTGCCGGCTGCAGCGACTGTAGGAGCCACGCCCGGCGCTCCACCAGGCCCCTTGCCGGGCCGAATCAGGAAACGGTAGTTTTGAACGCAACTTGGTATGAGACTTCGGGTTCGAGCCTTCCAGCCTCCCCGCTTCCAACTGACACGGACCCGTCGCCCGCGTCAGGGGGGCAAGGGGCCTCCCGGAGAGCCGGGTGCGGCCGTACCGGGGAACAGAAATCAGAATTCGGCCGACAGGATTCCGTAGCCCCGCGATGCACCGACCCCTGTCCTCTGATGTCCGATTTCTGACACGGGGGCCCCTTGCCCCGCCCGCCAGCGCGCGCCCCGGCGCTTACGCGTGTCAATCGGTCGCAAGCAGGCCGCGGAGCGCGGCCTACGGAGCTTCCCTACGGCGGACAGTCGGCGCAGACCGACCGGAACAGGTTGGTGCTGAGGTAGCGGTCGCCCCGGTCGGGGAGCACGGCCACCACGGTGCCCGACTCCAGCTCCCGGGCCACCCGCAGGGCCCCGGCCACGGCCGCCCCGCTCGACATGCCGACGAACAGCCCCTCTTCCAGGGCCAGCCTCCGGCAGGTCTCGAAGGCCTCGGCGTCGCCCACCTCGAGGATCCGGTCGGGAAACCGGGGATCCCACAGATCCGGCACGATGGCCTCCCGCATGCTCTTCAGGCCCTGGATGGCATGCCCCGGAGGGGGTTCCACGGCCACCACGGCCACGGCCGGGCTGCGCTCCTTCAGAAACCGGCCGGTGCCCATCAGGGTGCCCGTGGTGCCGAGGCCGGCCACGAAGGCATCGATCTCGCCGCCCGTCTGCTCCCAGATCTCGGGGCCGGTGGTCTCGTAGTGGGCCAGGGCGTTGGCCGGGTTCCCGTACTGGTTGGGCATGTAGTACCGCTCCGGATCCTCGGCCACCATGCGCCGGGCCAGCCGGATCGCGCCGTCGGTGCCCTCGGGCCCCGGGCTCAGGATCACCCGGGCCCCGAAGGCCTCGAGCACCCGGCGCCGCTCCAGGCTCACGCAGGCCGGCATGACCAGGGTCACCCGGTAGCCCCGGGCCGCCCCGATCATGGCCAGCGCGATACCCGTGTTCCCCGACGTGGGCTCCAGGATCTCCCGGCCCGGGCGGAGGTCCCCGGCCCGCTCGGCCGCTTCGATCATGTACCGGGCCGGCCGGTCCTTCACGGACCCGCCCGGGTTTGCGCCCTCCAGCTTCGCCAGCACCCGGACCCGGGAACTCGGCACTAGCCGGTCGAGGCACACCAGGGGCGTCCATCCGATGGCCGAAACCACCCCCCGGGGCCGCCCCACGACCGCGCCGCGAACCGGCTCCCTCCGTTCTTCCAGTTGGGGCCTCATCGTCGCCCGCTCCGCTGTTGGAGAAACTCGATCATGCCCTCGCGGGCGGCCTGGGCGGCCGGCACCGCCTCCACCACCTCCACCCGGAGCCACGGGATCCCCTGGGCCACGGCCCGGAGCACCCCGGCCGTGAGCCCCGGCCGCACCCGTACGGCCCGGGGCCGCCGGCCCACGCGCAGGAACCCTTCGAACAGGGACTCCGGGATCTCCCCGTAGGTATACTCGTAGGGCTCCAAGGGCTCGAAGGTGTCCACGTGGATCACCGCCCCCGACTGCTGGTCCGCCACGACCAGAAGCACCGGGAAAAAGCGTTCCCCCCTTCGGGGCCCCACGGGCGTGAACGCGAGCCCGGCCTCGACCTCGGCGCAGCCGATCCCCACGGGAAGCCTCTCCACCGCCTCCACGAGGGCGCCGTCGATGGCGATGGGAATCCGGGTCTCTGGAAACTCCGGGGGCGGCATGTACCGGTCGGACCACACCAGGGCACCCTTCCGGCGCCGGGCCACCCGATGGAGAAGCGCGTCGGGGCTCGGCCCGAACAGGATCGAGGGGTCGTCCTGGAGCCGCCGGGCCACGTCGAGGAGCTGCTCCCCCGCCGCCGCCAGGAACCGCGCCTCGGCCTCGGTGGGCAGACACGGCTCCCACCCGGGCCGGTAGGCCCGGAACAGGGGCCAGGCCTGCCTCCCCCGGAACCGGAAGCCCCGCTCGACCAGGAGATCGCGGTCGGCGCGCTCGAGAAGGCTCCGGTCCTCGAACGACATCTGGAGCTGGGGGATCTCGAAGAACAGCTCCGGGGAGGCCTCGATCTCCCCGTTTTGCATCCGGGAAAACCCCAGAAGCCCCACGGGTCCCCGGTACACGGCCATGGCCAGGTGCTCGCCCTGGGTTCCCATGACGCTCACGTACCCGTGCTCCCCCGTGTCGGGGTCCACGACCCCGAACACCTGGGCCTCGTCCATCCAGCGCCAGGGGGCCAGGGTCTTCACCTCCACCGCGACCCGGATCAGCCGGGTCCAGACCTCCTCCTGCTCGTCGCTCATGGGGGTTCCCTTGCGTCGGTCGTCGTTCCACGGTTTCCGGGCCCGGAAGGATGGGGCCAGGGACGGCAGTCCCTCGCCCCCCTCCCGCCGGGCCCGCATCCTACCCGGTCCGGCGGGGCAGACGCCAGAAGCCGACCCGGTTCATCGCCACCACCGACGAAGCCCCCAGTCGAGCCCCAGGAGCCCCACGGTCACCGCCCAGAGCCACCACCGGGGCCACACCTCGTCCACCCGCCGGCCCACCACCTCGAGCCGGTCCCGGGCCCGGGCCTCCAGATCCCGAAACAGCCCGGCGTCGCCCGGTTCCACCACGCGCCCGCCCGAGGACTCGGCCAGGGCCTCCAGGTACGCCCGGTCGATCCCGAGCCGCAGCGGTTCCGGGCTCGGGGGTTCCACGGGAAGCCCGATCCGGTCGCGGCCCAGGAACACGCCCCCCAACCGGGCCTCGATCTCCGCCGCCCACACCCCCTCGGCGGGCACGGTCACGGCTTCGGCCTGGTACTCCCCGGCGGCCGTCTCGCGCCAAACCAGGGCCTGTTCCTGCCCGGCCTCGCCCACCAGCCGGCCGGTCACCTCGGCCCCCCGGGCCGGCTGGTACGAGGGGTCGAGCACCCGGGCCCGAAGGGTAAAGGGGGTGCCGGCCCGCACCGTCCCGGCCGGCACCGCCAGCCGCACCAGCTCCGTTTCCGGGTCGTGGACGAGCCAGCGCAGCACCCGGCCCCAGAACTCCCGGTAGGGGCCGTCGTCGCCGCCGGCCCCCACGGCCGGCAGGGTCCAGCGCCACAGGCTGTCGGTGGTCACGGCCATGACCCGGCCGGCGCCCGCCTCGGCGGTCACCAGGAGCGGCACGGGCCCGTACTCGTTTCGGCGCTCGGGGTTCTCGGCCAGCACCACCGCGCCCGGCCGGGGCCGCAGGACCCAGTTCATCCCCTCCAGGGGCGGCAACCCGTCCCACAGGGCGCGGTTCTCGGCCGGATCGGGCCTCCACCGCAGGATCGGATGGGCCTCGCCGGCCGGGGTCAGCCGGGGACGGAACCGGCCCGGGAAAAACGCCTGGCCGGGCACCATCCCCGAGAGATCCACGGGCAGGATCTCGGCCAGGGGGCTGT
>NZ_BAAHFQ010000220.1:0-3951 GCF_054681715.1 Deferrisoma sp. | reverse complement strand
TCCGGGGGGTAGGGGATCGTCTCGATTTTGTCGGGGTTCCAGTCGTCGAACACGTCCCACCCGAGCACGGCGTCCACGAGTCCCAGGGCGAGCATCTGGGCCGTCTTGGCGCAGGACTCGGCGTAGTTGGCCACGTTTCGCCGCACGGCCTCGGCAAGCCCCTTGCGCTCCAGGATCTCCACGCCGTAGAGCCCCACGCACACGGTGTCGGGCCGGGCCATGCCGACCCGGATCCCGGGCCGGGCCAGGTCCTCGAGCGACCGGATGCCCTTGGGGTTGCCCCGGGCCACGTTGATGGCCGGCAGGAGGTACACCACCCGCACCTCGGTGGCCGGGTCCACGAGGCCCTTGCGCTTGGCCTTCTCCATGAAATCGGAGGACCCGGGGAAGTACACGTCCCCCCGCCGGGCGAGTTCCATCTGGGCCAGCACGGCCCCCGATCCCCCGAAGTGGAGGAGCACCCGGGTCCCCGTGCGGGCCTCGAACGCCCGGGCCGCCTCCTCGGTGGCCGGCTTCGAGGCCGACCCGGCGAACACCTCGATCTCCCCGGCCCGGGCCGGGGCCGCGGCGAGGAGCAGGAGAACGAGGGCGAGAAGCCTACTTGCCATGGCGGTAGCGAAGCACCCGGGCCTTCTCCAGGGTGACCATGCCCTCCTCCACCACCTCGTCGAGCCAGGGCAGGAGCTTCTGGAGGTTCGCCTCGGTGTCCACGATCTCCACCACGATCGGCAGGTCCTCGCTCAGCCGGAGCACCTTGGTGGTGTGGAGCCGGCTGTGGGCCCCGAACCCCATGACCCCCCGGAGCACGGTGGCCCCGGCCAGGCCCAGTTCCCGGGCCTTCAACACGATGGCCTCGTAGAGGGGCCGGCCGTCGTGGCGGTCGGCCTCGCCGATGAAGATGCGAAGGAGCATGCCGTCTTCGGGAAGCGTCATACCGGTCCTCCTCAGGCCAGGGTCAGGCCGAGCCACACCAGGGCGAAGCCGAGCAGGTTCGACCCCAGCACGTAGCCGGCGGCCAGGGCGACCTCGCCGTCCCGCAGGAGGTGCAGGGTCTCCAGGCCGAACGAACTGAAGGTGGTGAACGACCCCAGGAGCCCCACGAAGAAAAAGGTTCGGAACGCCGGGGCCCAGAGGCTCCGTTCGGCCAGGCCCCAGGCCCAGCCGATCACGAAGCAGCCGATCAGGTTCACGGCCAGGGTGCCCCAGGGGAACACCCCCGAGGCCGCCCGGGACACCCAGCCGGCTACCAGGTACCGGCCCGAGGCCCCGAGGACCGCCCCCAGGGCGACGTAGACGAGGTTCGGCATGGCGGGGTTCGCCTCCTTTCCCCATGCAACCCGGCGGAAACGGGGACTGTGGGATTTCGAGCCGGGCGGCCGAAACCCGTTGCGATCCCGCCGCCATCGCCCATCCCACCTTGTGGGAGCGGCTTCCAAGCCGCGACTCCCTTGCCCGCGAGCCTTCGGCCCGGATCGCCAAGCCGGAGCCGGGCCTGGACGTAGCCTCCCCGCCTCCTGGCGTCCCGGCCCGAAGTCCTCCGTGCCCTCCGTGCCCTCCGTGGTGAAAAAAGGGCGTCCCTCCCCCCGGCACGGCGCCGGGCCATTCTGCTACAATCCGCCGGTCCCGAAAACCCCGTGAACCCTGGAGGCGACACCCATGGCCGACTCCCCCACCCCGCCCGTGCTCCGGCTCGTGCGGATGTACGTGAAGGACCTCTCGTTCGAAAACCCCGAGGCGCCCCGGATCTTCCTGGAGAAAACCTCGCCCCAGGCCGAGCTGAACCTGCAGCTTCGCAACCGCAAGATCGACGCCGACCACTGGGAGGTGGTGATCGAGCTGCACGCGACGGTGAAGTCGGGGGACAAGGTGGTGTTCATCGTGGAGGTGGAGCACGCGGGGCTCTTCCTGGTGAAGAACGTGCCCGAGGAGCACCTGAAGACCGTGCTTGCGGTGGACTGCCCGACCCAGCTCTTCCCCTTCACCCGCCAGATCGTGAGCCAGACGGTGGTGGACGGCGGGTTCCCGCCGTTTCTCCTCGACCCCGTGAACTTCCTGGCGCTCTACCGCAGCACCCAAAAGCCCGCCGAGGGGCCGGAGCACTGAGCCGGTTCTGCTGGAGGGCGAGCCGTCGCAGGGGCCTGCGACGTTCCGTGGGGAGAGACGTTCGGGGAGGGGAGGGGCGCACGTCTGTCAAAGTGGCGCACATAGCGGGATACATGGGCAGGGAAAAACCTGGAAAATTGATGATGCCATCATTAGAATGGCAGGCATGTATCTCCCCAGAACCCTCACGGCCCGATTGGAACGGCTTGTGGACACATTTCCCGTGGTGGTCGTGTCCGGCGCCCGCCAGGTGGGGAAGAGCACGTTCCTGCGCCACACGCTGGGCGGTCGGTTCGCCATGGTGGTGTTCGATCCGGTGGCCGACGTCCAAGGCGCGCGGGAAGATCCGGACCTTTTCCTCAACAGCCGGCCCCCGCCGGTGATCCTGGACGAGATCCAGTATGTTCCCCAGCTCGTTAGCGCGATCAAGCGGAGAATCGATGCGGACCGGACGCCCGGTCAGTACGTCCTGACTGGATCGCATCAGTGGGGGATTCTGCGCTCCCTCAGCGAGAGCCTTGCGGGGCGGGCTGTCTTTCTGGACTTGGAAGGGTTTTCATTGGCCGAGGCGGCGGGGCGGGGGCTCGATCCGCCCTGGCTCGGGGCGTGGCTCGCTGATCCCGAGGGCTGCCGTCGGGGGCGGTGGGAGAGACTGCCGGCCCCGTTCCCGGTGTTCGAGCAGGTATGGCGAGGGAGTTTACCGGAGGCCCGATTCCTGCCGGCCGATGTGCTCCCCGATTTCTTTAGGGCTTATCAGCGAACCTACCTGGAGCGGGACGTGCGCCTGATGGCCGACGTGTCCGACTGGTACACGTTCGGCCGTTTCGTCCGGTTGGTCGCGGCGCTCACGGGCCAAGAGGTGAATCACAGCCAACTCGGCCGGGAGCTGGGGGTAACCCCCCAAACGGCTCAGAGGTGGCTCGGCATTCTTCGGGCGACGTTCCAATGGCACGAGGTTCCCGCGTTCACGGGGAACCTGATCAAGCGGGTCAGCCGGAGGCCCAAGGGGTACATGGCGGATCCCGGGCTGGCCTGCGCGTTGCAGGCCATTGCGGCGCCCGAGGTGCTGGGCGGCCACCCTCTCTGGGGTGCCCTGTTCGAAACCGCCGTGGTGGGTGACCTTCGCAGACAGTGTGCGGCCCTGCCCGCACGTCCGAACCTCTACCACTGGAGATCCCACGGTGGGGCTGAGGTGGACCTGATCGTCGAATGGGGCGGGCGCTTCTACCCCATCGAGATCAAGGCGAAGAGCCACCCCACGGCCCGGGACGCGAGCGGGTTGCGGGCCTTTCGCGCCGCCCATCCGGGGTTGCCTGTCGCGCCCGGTCTCATCATCGCCCCGGCAGACACCGCGTATCCGGTCACCGAACAGGACCTGGTCGTCCCCTGGGACGTGGCGTGTCCCCGTCCGGCGACGTAAGGGGCGGCCCTGGGATGAGCGTTTCCCGGGGGGCGATCACGTAGGCAAGTTACCAATACCTTCAAAAGGATTGCCGGGGGCGGTCGGTGGGGCGCGGGCAAAAAAAGGAGGGGCCCGAGGGCCCCCGAGGGAGGAGTTGCCATCCGCGCTTTGTTTTCAACTGGTGTTTTCCTTTTAGCAGGTCCCGCGGCCGGGCGCAACCCCAAAACGACGTTTTTTGAGGTGGAGGGTAAAATTTTTTTGTCCCCCTGGCTTTCTGCATGTGCCTGCGGAAGGGGGAAGCGGCGGGATAAACCCTGTTTTTGGGGCGCGGATGTTCCGAGTGTTGCGTAGGTCATACGGCGTTCGATCTCTTGTGGCGTGCTGCCGGGCGGGAGACGAGGAGCCGTGCCGGGAGGGGCGAGGGCTTGCGGAAGGGGTAGGACCGC
>NZ_BAAHFQ010000219.1:0-4006 GCF_054681715.1 Deferrisoma sp. | reverse complement strand
GCCCTGGAGAAGCCCCTTCACGCTGTCGCGCACCTGGCGGATCGCCTTCTGGGCCACGTCGGCCAGGATCAGGGTCTGGTCGTCGATCTTCTCGGCGGGCTTTTGCTCGAGCACCTTGAGGATGCTCGCGGCGGGCTGCTGCCCCAGTTGGGGGTCCACCGGCCCCAGCACCGCGTGCTCCCCCATCACGATCTCGTCGGCGGCCAGGGCGATCAGGGTGCCCCCGCTCATGGCGTAGTGGGGCACGAACACGGTGGTCTTCGCCCTGTGCCGGGCGATGGCCCGGGCGATCTGGTACGAGGCCAGCACCAGCCCGCCCGGGGTGTGGAGCACGATGTCGATGGGCACGTCCGGGTCGGTCATCTGGATCGCCCGGATCACCTCCTCGGAGTCGTGGACGTCGATGTACCGGAACACCGGAAACCCCAGAAGGCTCATGGTCTCCTGGCGGTGCACCATGAGGATCACCCGGGACCCCCGTTCCTTCTCGATCCGGGCGATCAACCGCTTCCGGGCCGCCTCGACCATGCGCTGGCGAAACAGGGGCTGGAGGGCCGAGGCCATGAAGAAGATCCAGAAGAGGTCCAACGGGCTCATCGCGGTCTCCTTTCCGTTCCGGGGGAGTCTCGGGGGCTCCAATATGGACCCGGCACCCGGGTTCGTCAAAGCGAGGGCGGCCGTACCGGGGGGGTGTCGTTTGACCCGCCCCGTCTCCGGGGCTACCCTGTCTTACCTGTAAGGAAATCGCGTGTCCCTGGGGACGACCCAAAGGAGGATCCCATGAGTCCGATGGCAACCACCCGGATGTCCTCGAAGGGGCAGGTGGTGATCCCCGAGGCCATCCGCAGGGCCCTGGGGCTTCGGCCCGGCACCGAGTTCGTGGTGGTCGGGAAGGGGGACGCGGTGGTGCTCAAGGCCATCACCCCGCCGGCACCCGACGAGTTCGATGAGATCATCGCCGAGGCGCGGCGCCAGGCCCGGGAGGCGGGACTCACGCCGGAGGCGGCCCGGGCCGTCCTCGACGAGGTGCGGCGGGGCGCATGAGGGTCGTCGTCGACACGAACGTGGTCGTTTCGGCCGTGTTTTTCGGGGGCCTGCCCCAAGCGATCCTCGACGCCTGGCGCGACGGACGGATCGAGATCGCGGTTTCCGAGGCGATCCTGGCGGAGTACGAGGCGGTTCTCCGGCGCATCGCCGAGCGGTACCCTCCGATCAACCCGGAGCCGGTGCTCCGCCTCCTCTTCTCCAAGACGAGGCTCGTCCAGCCGGTCCGCGTCGACCCCACGGTCTGCGCGGACCCCCACGACCTCAAGTTCGTCGAGGCGGCCCTGGGCGGGGCCGCCCAGATCATCGTGAGCGGCGACCGGCACCTCCTGGCGGTCACCGGGATCCCGGGGGTGACGGTGCTGCGGCCCGCGGAGTTCGTAGACCGCCTCCGCGGCGCGGGATAGATCGGAGAACCGCGGGCGCATCCCTCGGGAGCGCCTCCCCAACCCGCGACAGGGCGAAGAAAGGAGAATCGCGGTGAAGAGCTATCGCAAGGAACTCTGGTTCCAGACCCCCACCCGCCGGGCGTTCCTCAACATCACCCCCCAGGTGGAGGCCTGCCTGCGGGAGAGCGGCATCCGGGAGGGCCTTTGCCTGGTGAACGCCATGCATATCACGGCCTCGGTGTTCATCAACGACGACGAACCCGGGCTCCACCAGGACTTCGAGCGCTGGCTCGAGGACCTCGCCCCCCACGAACCCCTGAGCCGGTACCTCCACAACCGCACGGGCGAGGACAACGGCGACGCGCACCTCAAGCGCACCGTGATGGGCCGGGAGGTGGTGGTGGCCGTGACCGGGGGCCGGCTGGATTTCGGCCCCTGGGAGCAGATCTTCTACGGGGAGTTCGACGGCCGGCGCCGCAAGCGGGTGCTCGTGAAGATCATCGGGGAGTGAAGGGAGGTCAGTCCGTGGAGCGTTTGAGGTCGGGATAGAGCCGGTCGCGGCACTCCGGGCAGATCCCGTGGGTGAACTCGGCGTGGGTGTGCTCGCTGAGATAGGCCTCCAGGGGCCGCCAGGCCCCCTCGTCGTCCCGGATCTTCTTGCACGAGGCGCAGATCGGCAGGAGCCCTTGGAGGGTCTTGATCTCGGCCAGGGCCTTTCGCAGTTCCCCGATCAACCGCTCGTTTTCGGCCTGGACCCGGCGGCGCTCCTCCACCTCGGCCGCCAGGGCCCCGTGGGCCTCGACCAGCCGGTCGCGCTGGGCCCGGAGCCGCTCCCTCAGGCCCGACACGAACCCCCCGAACACTGCGAACCAGGTGAGGAGGAGAGAAAAGATGGCGAAGAGGAACAGCTGGTAGCGGACGTCGAACGCCGCCGGGGCCCGGGCGTACTCGAAGGCCAGAAGCCCCCCGTAGGCCGCGCACACCGCGGCCACCAGCCCCAGGTACTGCCGGAGAGTGAGGGCGAGCATCCCGAACGAGAAGGGGGCCAGGAAAAAGAGGAGAATGATCGGGCGGGCCCTGGGGAGCCAGGCGAGGGGCAACAGCCCCCACACGGACCAGAAGAAGATCTGCTCCCGCGTGAGGGAGGGCTCGCGGAACCGAAGATTGGCGTCGGTGGCGAAGAGGGCGTAGAATCCGGCCACCCCGCCGGCCGCCGCGAGCAGGAGCACCGCCCACCGCCCCGGGGAGATCGTGCCCAGGCCCAGGCGGGTGATCAAAAACGTGGCCAGGAGCACCACCGCCAGGGTGGCCACCGACAGGCCGAACCGCTCGCGCCGGAGGCGTTGGGCCCAGCGCACCGCCTCCTCGGGGGCGAATCCCCGCCCCCCGCCGTCCGGCCCGCCCATCTCCCGCCCTTTCGCCCCCCTACCCGACAACCGCGGCTAGAAGGTGTATTCCTCCGGCTTTTTGAGCCGCTTGATCATGAGCGCGATGTCGTGGGTGACCCCGTCCTTGCGCATGAAATAGTCGTCGAGGGTGCACCGCAGGTCGAACCCCAGGCGCCGGAACGCCTTCACCACCTTGGCGTGCTCCAGGATCACCTCGGCCTTGAGGAACCACAGGCCGCGCTTTTTGCAGATGTCGCACATCTCGAGGATCATCTTGCTCCCCAGGCCCACCCCCCGGAAGTCCTGGGCCAGGAAGATCCGAATCTCCCCCACGTGCCGGGCGCTCTTGGTGCCCAGGTACACGGCGCAGTCCCCCACGATCCGGCCGTCGCAGAAGGCCACCAGCGGCATCACCCGGTCGTAGTTCAGGTTGGCGATCCACCGTTCCACCACGATGGGCTCCTTGACCTCGTCCTTGAGGAACCGGGTGTCGTCCTCGGAGGCCTCGTGAAACAGATCGTAGAGAAGTTTGTGATCCTCCTCCAGCAGCGGCCGCAGGAGCACTCGCCGGCCGTTGTTGAGCGTGACGAACTTCCGGAACACCGAAAAGTTGAACATCGCCTTCCTCCCCGGGAAAACACCGGACCGCGGGATTCGCTCGTCCCGGCCCATCCGGCCGGGAAACGGCCGCAGGGTATCAAACGGCCCGGGAAAGTCAAGCGGCCAAACGCCCGTTCAAAACGAGCCTGCAATGAGCCCGACCCCCGCCACCATCACGGCGCCCGCGGCCAACCTGCGCCTCCAGCCCGTTTCCCGCAACAAGGTTCCCCCCAGCAGGATCGACCACAGCACGCTCGTTCGTTTGAGCGCGATCATGTAACTGGCCGGCGCGATCCGGATCGCCGCGAAGTGGGCGAGGATCATGAGGGCCGAAAACACCCCCACGCCCAGGAGGTCGGCGCTCCAGCGGGGGGCCCCACCCTTCCCCGGCCTCAGGGCCCAGGGGGTCAGGCACAGGGTGAGCGCCGCGTAGTAGAGGAGCCCGAACGTGACCGGGTCGGAGTGCACCACCGCGATCTTCCCCAGGGCCGAGGTCACGCTGTAGAGGGCGGCCACGGCCAGCATGAGCCGGCTCCCCCGCTCCCGGGCCAGGGCCCGCAGCGGCTCGGCCCACCCGAGGCCGGG
>NZ_BAAHFQ010000218.1:0-4022 GCF_054681715.1 Deferrisoma sp. | reverse complement strand
CCACGGCCGATGCAAGGGCTTGGGTTTCCCTGGCCATGTCGTCCACGTTGCGGCTCAGGGCCGAGAGGGTGCCGGGGAGTTCCTCCATGACCTCCTGCCACTCGTGGAGCGTTCCGCTGAAGCGCCGGATCGCCTCGGCCAGCGCCTCGTCGAAGGAGCCCAGCGCGCCTTGGAGGCTCTGGCCCAGCGCGTCGGAAAGCCGGTCGATGAGCCCGGAGAGGTGTTCGACGATGGATTGGGTCTGCTCCGTGATGGTTTGCCACGCCCGCTCCACGTCGGACCGGGTCGCCCGAAGGGCCTCGACCTGCTGTTCGATCGTGACGCGGAGTTCTTGCTGTCCCTCCCTGGCGAGGCGGGCCGAATCGGCGAGATGTTCGGCCGAAGACGAAATCTGAGACGCCGAGGCGGCGAGTTCGGCCGTCACGTTCCGGAGCCCCTGAAGGCTCTCGTTGAGAAGCCGGCTGGCCTCGGAGGTTCTGTCGATGAGTTCCATTTGCAGGGTCACCTGTTGCCGTAGCTGTTCCCCGAACTCCACGAGATCCGCCTGAACCCGACCCTGGGCCTGAGATGTCTCCCGAATGATTTGGGCGACGCTCTGGATCTGCTGCTCAAACGAGCCCTGGAGCAGCGTGGCGTGTTCCGCCATGCGGCGAAACGTTTCGTCTTGCGCCTGGGAGGCCGCCTGAATGATCTGGGCAACCCCATGGATCTGCTGCTCGAAGGATTGCTGGAGGGCCCCGACGCATTCGGCCATGCGGCGAAACGCCTCGTCCTGCGTTTGGGTTGCGTGATCGGTGAAGCGGTGGAGGAGTTCCTGTAGGCTCTCCCGGAGCAGTTCCTGGGTACTCTTGAGCACCGGGACCAGGTGTTGGCCCACGGCGTTTTCCATGGCGGGCGCGATGGTTTGGGCCACATGGGTCCCGATGTCGGTCGCGAGGGTTTGGAGCTGCCGACGGATCTCTGCCTGGTCTTCGAGGAGCCGCCGGGCGGAGAGTTCCTCCGATTCGTAGGGGAACAGGCGGGCAACCGACCGGTCCAACGCCTCTACCGCCAGGCGAAGCGCACGGACGCCGTGTTTGTGGAAGGCGGTGAACAAAACGGAGCTCAGGATACCGACCAGCGATGTCAGGAAGGCGAGGGAGAGCCCGTCCAGCAAGCGCCAAACACCCTGTTCGAGACGGCGGACGCTCTCTCCCATCTCGGCAGCTGCCTGGCCGTGATTCAGATCCATGAGACCGGTCACCAGGCCGAGAAACGTTCCGAAAATGCCGATCGCCAGGAAGATTCCAGGGAGGGCGTCACACGTTCTCTGGTTCGCGGCCCTGTCGATGACGATCTCCGGCGTGAGGAAGTCCCGTAGGCGTACCGGGATGACCGCCCGATCCGCGCCGGCGGGGCGAGCGTCTTTCCAGGCGCGAACGAACTCCTGGAAGGGATCTTTGGCCCACCGGCCGAGGCCCCAAACGCGGAACATGCGACCGGCGGCTTCCTCGCGGGCCTCCTCGATTTCGTCCTCGGGCTTTTTCGCCAGATATTCGATGTGCCAGCGGGCCAGCGGCAGGTGGACTCGGCGAACGAACATTCGGCCGAGGTACCAGGTGGTGGCCCAGAGGAAGAAGAGAACCTGGGAGACGAGAAACCCTTTCGTCAGGGCGTTCATCCCGTCGAGATAGGCGCGCACGCCCTCCGGAAAAAGCGCGATGGCCGCTTGCCCCATCTCGCTCACGACCAAAAGTCCCCGTTCCAGAAGTTCGGTCACCCTGCCCCCTCCTGGTCAGGCCCCGGCGTTCGGCGTTGTCTTCCGTACCGGGTTGTGGATTCGGGCGGATCCGAAACCGCCAAAGAAAAACGGCCACCCGCACGGGACGGACCCGTGCCGAGTGGCCGTGTTCCTGCCTGCAAGAGCGTGTTACCCATGGGAGCCCTCCCTGACCCTTTGCCCCGCGGAATGGTATCCGATCCCTTCGGATTTTCGCAACGACGGGGCGGAGGAACACCGTGGGGAGATGGGACAGGTGGCGGACGGACGCCCGGGGGCTTGGAGCGGGGGTGGGGTTGTGGTAGGTATCGCGGCGCGGCACGAGCCGGGGGCAGGGGACCGAAACCGGTGGACCGGTTCTGACCTCTGTCCGCGGATTCCTGCCCCCGGAATCGGAAGCCGGCGTACGAGTGGGGACCGGCGAGGGGCTGAAATCACAAGGGGTTTGGGCCTCCCAGCGTCCAAGCCTCCTCGCGTCCCAGCGGACATCACACGGAGGACGAACGAACCATGCGAAAGGGAATCGGGCTACTGGTGGCCGGGGCGCTGGCCGCGGCCTGGCCGGCGGCGGCCGCGAACCTGGCGGGGCTCGCCTCGCCCCTGGGGGCGGGGCGGTTTGCGGTGAGCGGGTTTGTGGCCTATGGCGAGCAGGACGTGGAGGACGGGGTCCCGGACGAGGTCTCGACCCGGCGGATGCTCGGCCGGGTGCAGGCCGGGGTGGTGGACGGGCTGGACCTCTATGCGTTCCTCGGGTTTTCCGACGCCCAGTTCGATCGGGCCGATTTCGAGGGGACGCTCGGCGGCCTCGGCGGCGTGGGGGCCAAGATCGGGCTTTTGCGCTCGGGCGACGTGCGGGTGGTGGCCGATCTCCAGGCCGAATTCGACCAGTCCAAGGACGGCTCGCGGAAGGTCCGCCACCAGGCCTACCACCTGGCCGGGTACGTGGTGCGGGAGATCGGGGCGGCGGGCAAGGTGGGGTACATGTACCCGTTTGCCGGCATCCGGTTCACCGCGAGCCGGTACGACGCCGACGGCAAGCTCGACGACTACCGCCAGGACAGCTTCCTGGGGGTGTTCGGCGGCGCCGACTACTTCGTGAATCCCAACGTGTACTTCACGGGAGAGGTGCACCTGTTCGACGAGACCAGCATCTACCTGGGGGTCGGGCACCGGTTCTGATCCCACACGCAACGGAGGCAACGATGAAGCTCTTCTTGGACACCGCGAACATCGACGACATCAAGAAAGGCGCGGCCCTGGGGGTGGTGGACGGGGTCACCACGAACCCGACCCTGATCGCCAAGGAGGGCCAGCCCTACCGGGAGGTGCTGGCCGAGATCTGCCGGATCGTGGACGGCCCGGTGAGCGCCGAGGTGGTGGCCCTCGAGGCCGAGAAGATGGTGGCCGAGGCCCGGGAGCTTGCGGCCATCCACGACAACATCGTGGTCAAGATCCCGATCACGGCCGACGGTCTCCAGGCCGTGCACCGGCTTGCGGCCGAGGGCATCCGCACCAACGTGACCCTGGTGTTCAGCGCCCCCCAGGCGCTCCTCGCCGCCAAAGCGGGGGCCACCTTCGTGAGCCCCTTCGTCGGCCGGCTCGACGACCGGGGCCACGAGGGCATGGCCCTGATCGAGCAGATCGTGACGATATTCCGAAACTACGAGATCGACACCGAGGTGATCGTGGCGAGCGTGCGCCACCCCATGCACGTGGTGGAGGCGGCGCTCATCGGGGCCGACATCGCGACGATCCCCTACAAGGTGCTGACCCAGATGCTGGGCCACCCGCTCACGGATCTCGGCATCCAGCAGTTCCTGGCCGACTGGGACCGATATACCGGCAAGTAGACGGGAATTCGTTTGCCCACAACGAACCTTGGTGATTCTGCAGCACGGTTTCGCCGGGACCCGCCGCGCAGAATGTGCCGGTTTTCTCAATATCTTTGAGGCAAAAACCGCTTGACACCCCGAAAACGGCGCCGGTATCCTTGCGCCGGTTTGGGGACCGGGGACCAGGAGTTCGCACCGGCGTTTCGCCGTGCGGGTCCCCGGGCGCTTGGGTCCCCGGCTTGATTTCCGTTGGCTCGGGCCGGCGTTTCGGCCCGGCAGTTCCCAGTGGTTGGGGTTCGGCGAGGGGTTACCGAAGGGCTTTGGCCGCACTCCGCGGGTGCTGCGTCACAGCATCCCAGTCGTGTCCTCTCCCCGAACGGACCTTCGTTCCAGGTCTGCCCCGCACGGGATCCCCCGCGGCGGAACCGGGT
>NZ_BAAHFQ010000217.1:0-4064 GCF_054681715.1 Deferrisoma sp. | reverse complement strand
GCGCTTCGGGCCGCCCTGGCGGCCGACCTCGGCGCCGGGTTCGAGCTCGCCTGGCGCCTGGAGGCGTGGGATCCGGCGTGGCTCGGGGATCGGGTCCCGGAGGGGATCCGGCTCGGCCCGGTGTCGGGCGAGGGGAGCCTCACGGGCGATTTCGGGACCCCGGCCGGGTCGTGGGCGTTCACGTGGAGCGGAGGAACCACGGCGTTGGAGGCGTTTGGCAGGGCGCTCGGCCCGGTGGCCCTTACCCTCGACGGCGGGGGAGGGGGCGTGCGGTTTGGGGCCCGGGCCCCCGATCTGGGGGCCGAGGCGACGGGGCTCCAGTCCTGGGAGGGGGGCTGGCCCCTGGAGGCCGAGGTGAGGGCCCCGGCGCTCCCCCTGGGCCGGGTGGTGCCCGGGATCGAGGCCGGAACGGCTTCGGTGGAGATCCGCGCCTCGGCCGGCGTGCGGGCCTGGCTCGAGGGGAAGACGTGGCCCGAGCGCTTGGCCGGCCTGGGCGACCTGGACGGCCGCCTGTCCTGGACCGGCGTGCGGTGGAACGGCCGGGAGGTGCCCGGGGGGGCCGCGGAGGTGCGCACCGGGCCCGAGGGGAGGGCGGTCGAGGTCCGGGCCCGGGGTCTGGACGCGAAGGCCCGGCTGCGGGACGAGACGTCCCTGGCCTGGGAGGCCCGGGCCGAGGCGGAGGGGCTCGATCTCTCGCCGTGGCTCCCCGCGGGCTGGTCCGGCCGGTTGTCCGGCCGCGGCGAGGCCCGGGGACGGGGGGCGGCCGTCGAGCGGGGGGAGTGGCGGGGAAGGGCCGAGGCCGTGGCCGGGCCCTGGTTCGGCCCCCTCGACGCCCCGCTGGACCTTCGGTGGGAGGGGGGGCGGATCGTCGGCCGGACCGGCCTGGGGCCGGAACTCGCGGTGGAAGGCGAGTGGAGTCCGGCCGGGGGCGCCCGGGGCCGGGCGGTGCTCCGGGCCTTTCGCCCCGGGCGGTGGATGGCCCGGGAGCGGTGGCCGGAGGACCTGGACGTCTCCCTCGACGGGGAGCTGCGGGCCGAGGCCCCGGCCGGCGCTCCGGTCCGGGCCGAGATGGATCTCGGCGGGGTCGCCGTGGATCTGCCGCCCCTTCGTCTTCGCAACCGGGGCCCGGTGCGGATCCGGTGGGAGGGCGGGGCCCTCCGCCTGGACCAGGTCTGGATCGAGGGGGGGGACGTGACCCTCACGGCGTCGGGCCTGGCCGGCCCGGGGCCTGGGTGGGATCTTCGGGGCAAGGCCCGGTGCGACCTCTCGATGCTCGCCCGGTGGATCGGGCCGGTGGAGTCGGCCCGGGGAACCCTGTTCGCCGACCTGGAGGTCACGGGGCCGTGGTCCGATCCCCGGTTCCGCGGCCCGATCCAGGTGTACCCCGGCGCCGAGGCCCGCATCCGGGGGGTGGGACTCGCCCTCTCCGAGGCGGAGGCCTCGGCCACCCTGGATCCCCAGGACGGCCTGATTCTGGAGTGGTTCGACGCGGCCCTGGGCGCGGGGCGGATCCACGTGGAGGGCCGCATGCCCCTGGCCGGTCTCGTGCCGACCGATGTGCGGCTCTGGGTCGAGGTGCGCGACGTGGACCATGAGGAGCCGCCGGGGGTCCGCTACGCGGGCGACGCCGATCTCCTGGTGACCGGTCTACCCCCGGGCATGCGCGTGGTGGGCGAGGTGCGGTTGGAGCGGTTCCGGTTCACCCGCCGGATCTCCTGGAAGACCATGCTCCTCGATCTGCTCCAGCGCCGGCCCCGGAAGGTGGAGTCGGCCGCCGAGACCTCGGGGGTCACGCTGGACATCGCCGTGCGGGGGGAGCGGGACCTGAGGGTCGAAAACAACCTGGCCGAGGTGGACCTGGCCGCGGATCTCCGGGTGCGGGGTCCGGCCACGCGGCCCGTGCTGTGGGGCCGGCTCGAGGTGCTCGCGGGCGAGGTGCAGTTCCGGAACACGGTCTACGAGATGCGCCGCAGTTCGGTGGAGTTCCTGGGCGACGCCGGGCCCATGCCCCTCCTGGACGTCCACGCCCGGGCCCAGGTGAGCGGATACCAGGTCAACGTGGACATCATCGGCCCCCTGGACGACTACCAGGTGCTCCTGTCGAGCAGCCCGCCCCTGGAATACACCGACATCGTCTCGCTCCTGACCCTGGGGGCCACCTCCGAGAACCTGGCCGGCGGGCAGGGGGTCTCGGCGGCCGAGGCGGCGAGTTTCCTCACGGGCAAGGTGCAGGACACCCTGGAGTCCGGGGTGGGGGAACTCCTGGGGGTCGACCAGTTCCACATCGACCCGGCCTACTCGCCGGCGGCCCAGAGCACGGTGCCCCGGGTCACCATCGGGAAGGCCATCACCCGCGATCTCTACGCCCGGTACGCGGCCACGGTGGGGGCCGAGGCCGCCCAGGACCTCGAGGTGCAGTACCGGCTGAGCCCCCACGTCTCCCTCCTGGGCACCTGGTCGGACCGGGGCGCCGAGTCTTCCGGCTCCCTGGGCGGCGAGGTGCGGTTCCGGTTCACGTTCCGATGAGGGCGGCCGCAGCGGGGCTTCTTGGGCTGGCGCTCCTCCTCGTCGCCGGTTTGGCCCGGGGCCAGGGGGGCCCGGAGGGGCCGATTGCCCGGGTCGAGGTGGAGAACCACACCCGGGTGCGCACGAAGGAGGTCCTTCGGCTCCTGGGGGTCCGGGAGGGGGAGGAGCTGCGGACCGGGGAGGTGGAGCGGGGGCTCGGGCTGCTGGCCCGCAAACCCGAGGTGGGCGACGTGCGCGTCGAGGCGGAGCCCGACGCGGCGGGGCTCCGGGTGCGGGTGGTGGTCCGGCCCCGGCTCCTGGTGCGCCGGGTGCGGGTCGTCGGGGGGCCCCGGCGGGTCCGGGAGGCCGCCGCGGCCCGTCTTCGCACGGCCGCCGACAAGCCGGTGGCCTGGCCGTGGCTGGAGGCCGACCGGGGCGAGATCGTGCGGGTGTTCCGGGAGGAGGGGTTTCCCGAGGTCCGGGTGACCCCCGTGGTCCGGCCGGACGGCCGGGGCCAGTGGGCCGAGGTCACGTTCCGGGTGGACCCCGGGGAACCCCGCCGCGTCGCGGAGGTGATCTGGCCCGACGGGTTCCCCGTGGAACCCTGGCGCCGGCTGGCGCTCCTGGGGATCGGCCGGGGGGATCGGGCGAGCGCTCCGGAACTCGAGGCGGGCCGGCGAAGGCTCGTCACCTTCCTGCGCCGCTACGGCTACCCCGAGGCCCGGATCGAGGGGGGCGGGTTCGAGCCGGCCGGTCCGGGCTCGGTGCGGCTCGTGGTGGGGATCGTGGCGGGAGCCCCGGTGCGGTTTCGGTTCGAGGGGGTGGAGGAGTGGACCAAGCGGTCCCTGCGCCAGGCCCTGGAGGAGCGGTACGGCCGGCCCATGGACGAGGCCTGGCTCCGCGGGGCCTCCGAGGCCCTGGAGGAACGCCTCCGGGCCGACGGGTACCGGGACGCCCGGGCCGTGTACCGGGAGGAGCGGGCCGGAGCCGGCCGGGTGATCACCTTCGTCATCACCAAGGGGCCGCGGGTGGCGGTGAAGCGGGTGCGGTTCCGGGGGAACGAAAGCGTCTCCGCCCGGAAACTGCGGCCCTACCTCTCGGTGATCCAGGGGGGGATCCTGCGTCCGCCCCCGTTCACCCAGGAGGCCCTGGACCGGGACCTGCGGGTGCTTCGGGAGTACTACGCCACCAAAGGGTTCTGGGCCGCCCGGATCGAGATGGCCGAGATGGACATCGCCGCCGATGGTGATGCCGTCCTGACCCTCCGGGTCGAGGAGGGGCAGCGGTTCCGGTGGGGTTCGGTGACGCTGGAGGTGATCGGGGCCGATCGCGCCGGCTTCCAACCCGCGTTGGGGCGCCTGAAACCCGGCGCCTGGGCCGACCCGGGGGTGCTGGAGGAGGTGCGGCGGGATCTCATCGGCCGACTCGGGGCCGGTGGGTTTCCGGAGGGGCGGGTCGTGTACGAGACCCGGACCGACCCGGACCGAGGGGTGGTGGACGCGGTCTTCCGGGTGGAGGCCGGCCCCCGGGTTCGGTTCGGCAAGGTCGTGGTGGCGGGC
>NZ_BAAHFQ010000216.1:0-4081 GCF_054681715.1 Deferrisoma sp. | reverse complement strand
GGCCGAGGACGTGGGCGTGCCGGCCACCACCGAGCCGGCCCACATCCACCACGTGCCCGTGGAGGAGCGGATCCGGGACTTCCGGGAGGCCGAGATCGGGTTCACCCACGAGGAGGCCATCGCCGACGCGAGCCGGTGCCTCAGGTGCTATCGGCTCCTGATGGTGGCCCCCGAGCCGGAGGCCCCGGGGTCGTAGGGACGGCGAGGGATCCCCGCGGGGCGCCTGGCCTCCAGGGGTGCCGAGCTTTCCAGCCTTCTAGCTTCCGAGCCTCCTAGCCTCTTAGCCGAAACAACGAGGGGAAGCGCATGGTCAACGTGACGATCGACGGTGTCCGGGTCGAGGTGCCCAAAGGGGCCACGATCCTCGAGGCGGCCCAGCAGGCGGGGATCCGAATCCCCACCCTGTGCTACCTCAAGAAGCTCTCCCCCATCGGGTCGTGCCGGATGTGCGTGGTGGAGGTGGAGGGCTGCTCGAAGCCCGTGACCGCCTGCGACACCCCGGCCGGCGACGGCATGGTGGTGACCACCGACTCCGAGGAGCTCCGGGAGATGCGGCGCGACGTGCTCCGGCTCCTCCTGGTGCGTCACCCCCTGGACTGCCCGGTGTGCGACAAGGGCGGCGAGTGCGACCTCCAGGACCTGGTGTACGAGTTCGGGGTCACCGCCGAGAGCTACCGCACCGAGCCCTTCGAGCGGGACGTGCCCCGGTACGTTTCCCCCTTCATCCGGCAGTGGCCCGACCGGTGCGTGCTGTGCGGCCGGTGCGTCCGGGCCTGCAAGGAGGTGAAGGGGGTCGGGTGCATCCAGATCGTGGACAACGGGTTCCACTCGTACATCGGGCCGGTGCCGGGCGTGGAGTGCATCTCCTGCGGCGAGTGCCTGAGCGTGTGCCCGGTGGGGGCCCTGACCGACAACGTCCACCCCACCAAGGCCCGGATCTGGCAGGCCAAGCGCACGCCCACCACCTGCGGCTACTGCGGGGTGGGGTGCCAGCTCGAGCTCAACACCCTGAACGGCCAGATCCTCCGGGTCACCACCACCGACTTCGACAAAGCCCCCAACTACGGGAGCCTGTGCGTGAAGGGCCGGTTCGGGTGGGAGTTCGTGAACCACCCCGACCGGCTGGAAAAACCCCTCGTCCGCAAAAACGGGGAGCTCGTGGAGTCCACCTGGGACGAGGCCCTGGGCCTGGTGGCCCAGCGGCTCCAGGCCATCAAGGACGAGCACGGGGCCAACGCCATCGGGGGCTTCACGAGCGCCCGGTGCACCAACGAGGAGAACTACCTCTTCCAGAAGTTCATGCGCGCGGTGATCGGCACGAACAACGTCGATCACTGCGCACGGCTCTGTCACAGCGCCACCGTGGCCGGTCTGGCCACCAGCTTCGGTTCCGGCGCGATGACCAACTCCATCGCCTGCTTCGACAAGTCGGAGGCGTTCCTGGTCATCGGCTCCAACACCACCGAGAACCACCCGATCATCGGCGACCGGGTCAAGCGGGCGATCACCCAGCGGGGCGCCAAGCTCGTGGTGATCGACCCCCGGCGGATCGAGCTCGCCGAGTACGCCAACGTGTTCATCCAGGCGAGGCCGGGCCACAACATCCCGGTCCTGCTGGGCATGATGCACGTAATCCTCAAGGAGAACCTCCACGACCCGGACTACATCGCCGAGCGGTGCGAGGGGTTCGAGGAGTTCGCGGCGAGCCTCGAGGGCTACAGCCCCGAGAAGGTCCAGGAGATCACCGGGATCGACGCGGAGTTGATCCGGAAGGCCGCCCGGGTCTACGCCGGCGCCAAACCCGCCGCCATCCTCTACGCCATGGGCGTCACCCAACACACCCAGGGCACCGACGCCGTGAAGTGCCTTGCGAACCTCGCCATGCTCACCGGGAACGTGGGCGTGGAGGGCGGCGGCGTGAACCCCCTGCGGGGCCAGAACAACGTGCAGGGCGCCTGCGACATGGGGGGGTTACCCAACGTGGTCACCGGGTACCAGAAGGTCTCCGACGACGAGGCCATGGCCAAGTTCGACGAGGCCTGGGGCCGCAAGGTCCCCCGGGAGCCCGGCATGGCCCTGACCGAGATGACCCACGCCATCCTGGAGGGGAAGATCCGGGCCCTCTACATCATGGGCGAGAACCCCATGATCACCGACCCGGACCTCAACCACATCGAAAAGGCCCTCGACAGCCTCGACTTCCTGGTGGTCCAGGACATCTTCCTCACCGAGACGGCGGCCAAGGCCGACGTGGTGCTGCCGGCCTGCTCGTTCGCCGAGAAGGACGGCACCTTCACGAACACCGAGCGCAAGGTCCAGCGGGTGCGCGCCGCGCTGGCGCCCCGGGGCGAGTCGAAGCCCGACTGGCAGATCCTCCAGGAGCTCTCGACCCGGATGGGCTACCCCATGAGCTACGCCCATCCCCGGGAGATCTTCGACGAGATTGCGTCGCTCACCCCGAGCTACGCCGGCATCGACTACGACCGGATCGAGAAGGAAGGCATCCCCTGGCCCTGCCCCTCGAAGGACCACCCGGGAACCCCGATCCTCCACGTGGGCGGGTTCGCCCGGGGGAAGGGCCTGTTCCAGGCCGTGGAGTACAGGGGGCCCGCCGAGGAGCCCGACCAGGAGTATCCGTTGCTCCTCACCACCGGCCGGGAGCACCCCCACTACCACTCGGGCACCATGACCCGCCGGTGCGCCCGCATCAACGACTGCTTCCCCGAGGGGTTCCTCGAGATGCACCCGGTCGACGCCGAGCGCCTCGGCATCCGGACGGGCGACACGGTGCGGGTGGCGAGTCGGCGGGGCGAGATCACCACCAAGGTCAAGGTGGTGGACCGGCCGGCCCCCGGCACGGTCTTCATGAGCTTCCACTACAGCGAGTCGCCGGTGAACGTGCTCACCAACCCGGCCACCTGCCCGGTGGCCAAGATCCCCGAGTACAAGGTGACCGCGGTACGAGTGGAAAAGGCCTAGTTCGCTCAAAACGGCGGGTCCATCCGGGGCCTGCACGTTGCGCGGGGAGACGATCATGGTGGATTTCCTGATCGAAAGCATCGTGAAGGTGCTCGTGGTGTTCGGGGTGCTCATGCTGACGGTGGCCTACACCACCTGGCTCGAGCGCCGGGTCCTGGGCCGGATCCAGGTGCGCCACGGCCCGAACCGGGTGGGCCCCTTTGGGTTGCTCCAGCCCATCGCCGACGGGATCAAGGGGTTTTTTAAGGAGGACATCGTCCCGGCCAACGCCGACAAGCTCGTCTATATGTTGGCGCCGGCGCTCTCGATCATCCCGGCGCTCCTGATCGTCGCCGTGATCCCGTTCGGCGACTCGATCCACCTCTTCGGCCGGGAGATCGCCCTTCGCATCACCGACGTGAACGTGGCGCTCCTCTACATCCTGGGCCTGGCGGGGCTCGGGGAGTACGGGGTCATGCTCGGGGGCTGGGCCTCGAACAACCGGTACGGCCTCCTGGGGTCCCTTCGGACCGCGGCCCAGATGATCAGCTACGAGCTCGCCCTGGGGCTCACCCTGATCAGCGTGATCATGGTGAGCGGGAGCCTCTCGCTCGTGGAGATCGTGAACACCCAGCAGGTGTGGTGGAACTGCTTCAAGCAGCCCCTGGCCTTCTTCCTGTTCCTCATCTGCGGCCTGGCCGAGATCAACCGGACCCCGTTCGACATGCCCGAAGCCGAGGCGGAGCTCGCCTGCGGGTTCAACATCGAGTACTCCTCCATGAAGTTCGCCATGTTCTTCATGGCCGAGTACGCCCACCTCATCTCGCTTTCCATGATCATCACCTGCCTGTTCCTGGGCGGGTGGAACCTGCCCTTCGGCATCGCCACCCCGGGGCTTCTCAAGTTCCCGGTGTTCGTGGCCAAGGTGTTCGTGCTGGTGTTCTTCTTCATCTGGGAGCGGGGCACGTTCCCCCGTCTCCGCTACGACCAGATCATGCGTCTGGGGTGGAAGTGGCTCATGCCCCTGGCGCTCGCCAACATCTTCGTGACCGGCGTGGTGGTCACGGCGATGGCCTAAGCCCGGCAGCCAAGGAGAAGAGCCCATGGCCGTCATCACCCCCCT
>NZ_BAAHFQ010000215.1:0-4140 GCF_054681715.1 Deferrisoma sp. | reverse complement strand
CCCCATGACCGACCTTTTTCCGCCCGACCTGATCCGGTTGATCGTCTGCTTCGTGATCGTGGTGGCGTTTGCGTTCACCAACGCCGCCGTGCTCGTGCTCGTGGAGCGGAAGGTCTGCGGCCACATCCAGCGCCGGCCCGGCCCCTTCGAGGTGGGCCCCCACGGGCTCCTGCAGACCGCGGTGGACGGGGTCAAGCTCATGGGCAAGCAGATCCTGGTGCCCCGCAACGCCGACGCCGGGCTCTTTCGGGCCGCCCCGATCCTGAGCTTCGTGCCGCCCATCGCGGCGCTCATCGTGGTGCCCTTCGCCCGGGTGCTCCAGGTGCGCGACCTCGACATCGGGGTGCTGTTCATCCTGAGCCTCGCCGCCGTGAACGTGCTGGCGCTGCTCGTGGCCGGCTGGAGCTCGGCCAACAAGTACAGCCTGTTCGGCGCCATCCGGGCCGTGGCCCAGAACGTGGCCTACGAGATCCCGCTGCTTTTGAGCCTCCTCACCATCGTGCTCTGGGTGGGGAGCTTCCGCATGAGCGACATCGTGGCGGCCCAGGGCGGGTTCTGGTTCGCCTTCACCCCCATGGGGTTCGTGGCGTTCCTCGTCTACTTCATCTGCGGCATCGCCGAGACGAACCGGGCCCCCTTCGACCTGCCCGAGGCCGAGAGCGAGCTCACGGCCGGGTTCCACACCGAGTACGCCGGCATGGGGTTCGGGCTCTTCTTCCTCGGCGAGTACACCAACATGCTCCTGGTGGCGGCCATCGCCACCACGCTCTTCCTGGGAGGCTGGAACGGCCCGGCGTTCTTGACGACCGTCGGCACGGGGTTCTGGGCCACCGTGGTCCAGACCCTGTGGTTCCTCGTGAAGGTCTACGGGCTCATCCTGGTCATGATCTGGGTCCGGTGGACCTACCCCCGGGTGCGGTTCGACCAGCTTCTCAACTTCTGCTGGAAGGTGCTGATCCCGATCTCGATGGCCAACCTGGCCGTGACGGCCATCTGGCTCAAGCTCTAGAGGCGCACGCCCATGATCCGGTACTTCCGCGAGATCTTCGAGGGGCTGTGGTCGCTCCTGGTGGGGCTTAAGGTCACGGGCAAGTTCGCCCTGGCCCCCACCATCACCACCCACTACCCCTTCGACACCCTGGAGGTCACCCCCAACTACCGGGGCCACATCGACCTGGTGGTGAACCCGAAGACCGGCAAGGACAAGTGCATCGTCTGCATGATGTGCCAGCGGGCCTGCCCCTCGGGGTGCATCACCGTGGGCGGAGAGAAGCCCGAGGGCGCGAAGAAGAAGGTGCTCACCACCTACCGGCTCGACTTCACCAAGTGCTCCCTGTGCGGCAACTGCGTGGAGGCCTGCCCCACGGGCGCCATCGAGTTCTCCCAGGAGTACAACATCGCCGGCACGAGCCGCCACGACTTCCACTACGACCTGGTGGAGCGGTTCCGCGAGCGGGCCCGAGCCATGGGCGTGGAGCCCAAGATCGCGGACCTCACCCCCGTGGCGCCGAAGCCGCCGGAAAGCTAGGAAGCTAGGAAGCTGGGAGGCTGGGAGGCTGGGAGGCTACTGCGGGCGCACCGCCGTACGTCGTAGGTCGTAAGTCGCAGGTCGTTGCACCCCAACGACAAACGACCTGCGACCCGCGACGAACGGCAGTCCCCCGATTCACGATTCACGATTCACGATTCACGGAACCCGACATGACCTTCACCTTCGATCCGAGCCTGAGCCTGTACATCCATCTGGCCGACGCGGCCTTCGTGGGGTTCGTGTTCCTCGCGCTGGCCGGGGGGGTGGTGGCCGTGGGGGCCCGGCGGCTGATCCACGCCGTGCTGGGGCTCGCCACCTCGCTGGTGGGGGTGGCCGGCCTCTACGTGTACCTGGGCACCCACTTCATCGCGGCCATGCAGATCCTGATCTACGTGGGCGCGGTGTGCATCTCCATCGTGTTCGCCGTGATGCTGGCCCGGCCCCCGAGCGAGGCCGAGAAGGACCCCCGGCTCGTGCCCGGGAAGATCGTGGCCGGGGTGGGGGTGGGGCTCTTCGCGGCCCTCGTGCTCGGCTCGGCCGTGTTCGCCACCCGGTGGCGGGCCCAGCCCACGGCCGTCGAGGGCACCATCCACCAGGTGGGCGAGGGGCTCCTCACCCGGTACGCCTTCGCGTTCGAGCTCATCTCGCTCGTGCTGCTCGTGGCCATCGTGGGCTCGGTGGTGCTGGCCCGCCGGGGCCGGCGGCCCGCAGGAGGGTAAGGCGATGCAACCGCTCCTTTTCGGCCATCTCGAGGCCTACCTGCTCGTGGCCCTGTGTCTGTTTGCCCTGGGGCTCTACGGGCTGGTGAGCCGGCCCGGGTTCATCAGCATGCTGATCAGCGCCGAGCTCATCCTGAACGCGGCGGGCCTCAACTTCGTGGCCTTCAACACCTTCCTCGCGCCCGACAAGACCGTGGGCCAGACCTTCACCCTGTTCATCATGGGCCTGGCCGCGGCCGAGGCCGCCATCTGCCTCTCCATCGCCGTGGTGGTGTACCGCCGGTTCCGCACCATCCTGGCCGACGAGATCTCCGAGCTGAAGAACTGACGGGGTCGCCATGTACGAGATCGAAACCGCACGCATCGTGATCCCGATCCTCCTGCCCCTGGCCACGGCCGTGGCCATCCTCGCCACCGGCCGCTGGCCCAACGTGCGGGAGGCCTGCTCGGTGGTGGGCGCCGCGGCCACCTTCGTGGCGGCCATGACCTTCCTGCCCGCCGTGACCCACGGCGGGGTGTACACCTACACCCCCTTCGAGTTCTTCCCCGGGGTGGCGATCCGGCTCCGGGTGGACGGCATGAGCCTCCTTTTCGCCGGGGTCAGCTCGTTCCTGTGGATCCTGGCCGGGTTCTACTGCGTGGGGTACATGCGGGGGCTCCACGAGCACGCCCAGACCCGGTTCTACACCTGCTACGCGGCCACCATCTTCGGCGCCGTGGGGGTGGCGTTCTCCGGGAGCCTGCTCAGCCTCTACCTCTTCTACGAGCTCGTCAGCATCTTCACGTACCCCCTGGTCATGCACCACCAGGACGACGAGGCCTACGACGGGAGCCGCAAGTACATCACATACCTCATGGTCACCTCCAAGGTGCTCCTGCTGCCCGTGCTGGTGCTCACCTACGTGACCTGCGGCACCTTGGACTTCGCCACCAACATCCAGACCGGCATCTTCCCGGCCGACGCGGGCCGGATGCTGGTGAGCGTGCTCTTCTTCATGAGCCTGTTCGGGTACGCCAAGGCGGCGATCATGCCGCTCCACAACTGGCTCCCGTCGGCCATGGTGGCCCCCACCCCGGTCAGCGCGCTGCTGCACGCCGTGGCCGTGGTGAAGGTGGGCGTCTTTTCCATCTGCCGGGTCATGCTGTACGCCTTCGGGGTGGACCTGCTGCAGCGCTACGGCCTGGGGCTCGTCACGGCCTACATCGCCTCGTTCACGATCCTCATGGGCTCGGTGATCGCGCTCACGAAGGACAACCTCAAAGCCCGGCTCGCCTACTCCACGATCAGCCAGCTCTCCTACATCGTGCTCGGGGTGGCCATGCTGACCCCCAGCGGCATCACCGGCGGGCTCATCCACATCCCGAACCACGCCTTTTCGAAGATCACGCTCTTTTTCTGCGCCGGCGCCATCATGGTGGCCCACCGCAAGACCGAGATCAGCCAACTCGACGGCATCGGCTACAAGATGCCGTTCACCATGGCGGCGTTCGGCCTGGCGAGCCTCTCCATGATCGGGGCCCCGCCCGTGGCCGGGTTCGTGTCGAAGTGGTACCTGGCCCTGGGGTCCATGGAGCTCAAGAGCCTGGGGCTCCTGGTGGTGCTCCTGGCGAGCTCGCTCCTCAACGCCGGGTACTTCGTGCCGGTGTTCCTGCGGGCGTTCTTCCCCCGAAACGGCGGCGCGGCCCGGCTCCAGATGGCCGAGGCGAGCCCGTTCATGGTGGTGCCGCTTTTCGTCACCGCGGTGTTCAGCGTGGTGTTCGGCTTCTACCCCGACCTCTTCCTGAAACTCATCGAGGTGGTGCGATGAGCGCTCGGCTGGTGCGCCTGATCGACCGGCTCCGGGAGCGGCCCCACTGGCTCCGGGCCGTTTTCTTCGGGCTCCTGGGCCT
>NZ_BAAHFQ010000214.1:0-4329 GCF_054681715.1 Deferrisoma sp. | reverse complement strand
GTCGGAGTGCTCCCGGAACAGGTCCCACGCCGCCTGAAAGTCACGGGGCTCCACGGTGACAACGATCGCCTCGCCGCCCCCGATCAGAGCCTCCCCAACGCGGACGGAGGCCCAATGCCCGGCGCGGACCCGGACCAAGGTCAGAAGCTCGTCAACGACGTAATCGGTAACGATCAACCGACCCCTCCACGCCGATAGCACATCCGCCACGGCGTCGTGGGCCCGGCTTCTCCGGTCGAAAAAGGCAAACCACGCGCTGGTGTCGACGAACAGATCGGGCATCATGGATCGCCGTACAGGACGCGGTCGTGCTCCTCCGGGGCGAGGCCATCGGCAAACAGGCCGCGAACCTCGGAGAGGCTGGGGCGGCAGGGGCGTTCGCCCCCCGTTCTCCCCCTGGCGAGCCCCAGGTCCACGAACTCCCGGACCAACTGCCCGAGGCTTTTCCCTTCCCGCCTTGCCCGCTCCTTCAGGGCAAGGTATTGCCGGTCCTCCAACAAAACCTGCGTGCGGTGCATGACCCACCTCCCTCGGTCCGGCCGTCGATGTTACACATACATCATACGCCGGCGCCACTCCCCGTGCCAGCGCGGGTGGGCTGTCGCCCCCGGGACGGGACCGGGCCCCTTCTCCCCTATCCGGCGTTCCTCCGGCCCGACAAAATGCCGTAGAGCGCCGTCCGCCAGGTTGACCGGTAGATCCAGAGCCGGGACCGGAGCCACCAGGCCCCCTTGGGCCGGGGCTCGAACCGGTGCACCAGAAACCCGATCCTCCCCACCGGGTTGGGCTTGCGGTCCAGGGTGTACACCCGACGGATGCCGGCCTTGCGGGCGCACGTCAGGGTCACCTCGTCGTAGTGGCCCCAGGGGAGCGCCAGTTGGTCCCGCACGCCCCCGAGCCGCGACTCCAGGGCCTCCCGGGCGCGGACCAGGTCCTCCACCGTACGCCGTTCCCGCTCCTCGTCCGTTTCCCAGGTCCCGCGCTCTCCCGTGGACTCCTGGTACCGGAGGGCCTCCCGGCGCAGCTCCCGGGTTACCCGCTGTACTCCCCGTTCCCCGACGTACGCCTCCCCGCCCCGGTCCTCGAGCCACGAGGCCAGGTGGTCCCGCAGCCCGGGATCGTCCCGGTAGAGCCGGCAGGCCAGGGCCGATCTTCTCGGGTAGAGGGGGATCCCGAGGCGTTCGTCCCCCCCGGTGCACTGGGGCAGCGTCCAGTGGGTCCGGCCGCACCGGCCCAGGTGAAACCCCACGATCTCGTCCGAGGCCCACCCCATGGCGTGGCCCCAGGAGTGGGACTGGACCTCCACCAGCCCGGTTCGCTCCAGGGCCTCCATCTCGGACCAGCGCAGAAAGGCCGGATGGGCGCCGCCGGTCCGGGCCGCCTCGGCGTGGGCCTGGGTCGCCGATCCCCCCCAGGCGGGCTTCCCCCGGGGCCTCGGCGGCCCTTCCCCCGCCCGGGACGGAATCACGAACACCACCGCCGGGATCCCCAAGCGTTCCAACACCTCGATCCCGTGGGTCCAAAGGTCGGCAAACCCGTCGTCGAAGGTGAGGAGCGCCCGACGGCGCTTCTGGCCCAGGTCCGCGCTCGGCGCAAACCCCCACCCGGCCTCCAACGCTTCTGTCAACTGGGACTCGAGGGGGACCTCGTGCGCACTGGAATGCCCCATCAGGGCGTGGTAGGTCAGGACCGGAACCGCACCCACCCGTCTACCCCGGCTTTCGCAATAGCCACACGAAGTTCTCGGCGAAAAGGGTTTCCATCCACGTCGGCACGGGGACCCTGAGCTTTTGAAGCCCCCGCATCCGGCGCAGCAGCACGCGGTTCATGAGGGGATAGTACCCGATGGAACAGCGCCTCTCGATCCGAAACCCCTCCCGTTCGACGAGCGCTCGGAGTTTCCTGCGAATGAAGAACCGAAAGTGGTACCCCTCCTCGTCCGGGGGACGACCCGCAAGGGCCCGGAGCCTTCTCTTGTAAAACGCGTGGTTCGGGGTCGAGAGTAGAAACCAGCCGCCCGGCCTCAGGACCCGCCAGCATTCCGCAACCAACTGCTCAGCCTTCACCACGTGCTCGATAACGTCCAAAAGGCTCACCCCGTCCGCGAAGGCGTCCGGGAAGGGTAGGGGTTGGTTGAGATCGGCTCGGCGGGCCTCGAAGCCGAGGCTCCGCAATTTCTCGACGTTGGCTTCCGCTACGTCGACCCCCACCACCTCGTACCCGAGGTCCCGGAAAAAACGGGCCATCTCCCCCTGGCCGCAGCCCAGGTCCAGCAACCGTTCCCCGGGGCCGCTCGGCCTGGGTGCCGCCTTCCTGCACGCCGGATAAAAGTACCGCTCTGGATTCTCCCTCCGGTCCTCTTTCACCAACGTGGCGCTTCCAATTTTGCTCATTCACGGATTCCCTTGGCTTCCAAGTAGACTTCTTCCATCCGTCGCACGTGGGCCTCGATGGCATTGGCCTCGGCTACCCGCCTGGCTTTCACTGGCGCGTCCTCCCCGCCCCCTTGGAGGGCTTCCACCGCCCAGGCCATCTCACTCCCATCCGACGCCAACCGGGCCACTTCCGGACACCCGGCCAAAACATCGGCAGCTCCGTTTTCAGGGCTCGTGACCACCGGCGTTCCGCACGCGAGTGCCTCGACGCACACGTTCGCAAAGGGGTCGTACCGCGTGGGGTGGACGAGCACGTCCGCGGCACGGTACCAGCGAAGCATCTCCCTTTGCGGCCCCACGAAGTGGACCCGGTCGGCACACCCGAACTCCCGGGCCCGGGCGGCGAACGGTCCGGGCGCATCCCCCCCCACCACGACCAGGTGCGCTCCGGGAAGGCGTGCCAGAGCCTCCACCGCCAGGTCGAGCCCCTTGAGACGGAAGTTCGTGCCCACGAAGAGGAGGATCCGAGCGTCCACGGGAATGCCAAGGGCACCGCACACCTCTGCCCGGGCCTCCTCCCGGCCCTCCGGGGTGAACCGCTCCGTGTCCACCCCGTTGGGGATGATCCGGATCCGCTCCGCCACATCGGGGTAAAACCGTTCCACCGCCTCCGCCACCCACCGGGACGGGCAAACCACGGCCCGAAGCCCTGGGGACGAGAAGAGGCGGTCCTCGATCCGGAGGACCACCCGGTCGTAGACCGACCGGGTCGCTTTCCCCTCCCGCTCCAGATAGGCCCGGTGGACCCCACCCCCACACCGATGGACCGTCTGGCATGTGGTCTTCCCGGCCCCGTGGACCACGTCGAACGCACCGGGCCGGACCCGGCGTTCGGTGAGGTGCCAGAAGCTAAAGGTCTTGAGAGCTCGGCCGAACGGCACCGACGGCACCCGGTGAAACCGCACGCCGTGCGGGAGCCCCTCGGCCCGGCGCGCGAACACGTGCACCTCGTGCCCCCGCCGGGCCAACTCGCCCACAAGCCCGAGGGCGTAGGCTTCCGCGCCCCCGGACCGGTCCACCTTGGGCTGCACCACAGCGATCCTCACGCCTCGCCCCATCCCAGGACCGAGCCGGCCCAGTCCCTCAACCGGGCGGCCACCCGGGCGGCCGGGAGTTCCACGAGACACGCCCGGTCTCCGCGCTGACATTCGTTGCGGTTGCACGGCTGGCACTCGAGCTCCAGACTCACGTCGGCGTGCTCCGGGGAGGGGTGGGTCCAGCCGGAGCTCGTGGCCCCGAGCACGGTGAACGTGGGCGTTCCCACCGCCACGGCGATGTGGCGGGGCGCCGAGCAGTTGCCCACGTGCAGATCGGCCGCGGCGATCAGGGCCGCCATTTCCCGAAGGTTCGTTTTCGGCGCGACCCGTGCCCGCCCGCCCGAGGCTTCCACGACGGCCCTCGCGACCCCCTCCTCCCCGGGGGCCCAGAGCACCACGGGGGTCCACCCCCAGTGCGCCAACCGAGCGCAGAGGTCCCCGTAGTGCGCTTCCGGCCATCGCCGGGTGGCCCGGCGGTGGGTCGGATCCACCGTCACGAACCGCCGCCCCTCGCCGATGAGGGCCTTTCGCTGGGCCGCGCCCCAGGCCCGCTCCTCCTCCGAGAGGTAGATCTCGGGCCGATCCCGGGACGCCGTGATCCCCAGCGGCCCCAGGAGGTTCTTTTTCACGGTGACGGCGTAGGCCCCGTCCCTCCCCACGTTGTGGGTGTAGGCCCACCGCCTTGCCGCGGTTTCATAGGATACCCGCATCGGCGCCCCACTGCTGTCCAAAAACGAATAACAGAGGTCCCGGGAAGTGCCCGGAGAGGGCCTTCTGCCGCGGTTTGGGGCGGTCATCCTACACCGCCGTGCGATTCAGCTGTCCAACATCGAACCCCGGCAGCGTGAGCTGGGGGT
>NZ_BAAHFQ010000213.1:0-4344 GCF_054681715.1 Deferrisoma sp. | reverse complement strand
GAGCTCCATCTCGAGGAGATCCGTCGGAAAACCGAGGAGTTGGCCGACGCCCACCGGAAACTCCAGGAGCAGTACCGGGAGGTGGCCGAGGCGGCCCGGATCAAGAGCCAGTTCTTCGCCAACATGAGCCACGAGCTCCGAAGCCCCCTGAACTCGGTGATCGGCTACGCCGAGCTTCTTTTGGACGGGATCGACGGTCCGGTCACCGAGGCCCAGCGGGCCGACCTGGAGAAGATCCGGTCCGGGGCCCGGTACCTGCTGAAGCTGATCAACAATGTTCTCGACATGACCCGGATCGAGGCCGGCCGGATGGAGGTGGAGATCCGGCCCTTTGATCTGGAGCGGGTGCTGCGGGAGGCCGCGGACACGGTGGCACCGCTGGCGTACCGGAAGGGCCTGGATCTCCGGGTCGAGGTGGAGCCCGGCCTCGGGCCGGTGCGGTCCGACGAGGAGAAGGTGAAGCAGGTGGCCATCAACCTGCTCGCCAACGCCGTAAAGTTCACCGAGCAAGGGTCCATCGTCTGCCGGGCTCGGCACGAGGGCGGCGGGGTCCGGGTCGAGGTGGAGGACACCGGCGCGGGCGTGGCCCCCGAGGACCGGGACCGGATTTTCACCAAGTTCTACCAGGCCGACGCCTCCCACGGCCGGGGGCACCGGGGCACGGGGCTCGGGCTGCCGCTCAGCCGGATGCTTGTGGAGCTCCTGGGCGGCCGCATGGGGCTGGAGAGCGAGCTGGGGAGGGGGAGCCTGTTTTGGTTCTGGATCCCCGATGCCGAGCCGGGCCGGGAGGCCGAGGCGCGCGACCGGCCTCTCGTGCTGGTGGTGGAGGACGACCCGGCGGCCCAGGAACTTCTCAGACGGTTCTTGGAAACCGGCGACTACGAGGTCATCGCCGCGGACGATGGGGCCGAGGGGATGGAGCTCGCCCGAGAGAAGCGCCCAGACGTCATCACGCTCGATCTCCTGATGCCCCGGGTGGACGGGTGGGAGCTCCTGCGGCGGCTCAAAGCGGACCCGGCCACCCGGGAGACCCCGGTGGTGGTGGTGACCTGCATGGACCGCCAGGACCAAGCCCTGCGCGAGGGGGCGGCGGCTCTTCTGGTGAAGCCGGTGGAGCGGGCGGAGTTGCTCGCCGCGGTGGGCCGGGCGCTGGGCCGGGAGGGATGAGGATGGGCGCGCGTCGGTTCGGGCCCGAGGAACTCCAGGAGGTCCGGCGGGCCGTGGGGTTGGCCCAGGATCTCACGGGGCAGCACTTCGGGCTTCCCGACGACTGGTTCGAGCGCACGAGCCACGAGGTGTGCACGGCCCGGGACCTCCGGCCGTTCGAGCTCCTCGGCCCCGGGGTGCTGGCCCAGATCCGACGGGTCCACCGCCTCCGGCCCGTGCCGGCCGGGCCGTGCCCCGCGCTCTGCCCCCACTACCGGATCTGCCTGCAGGACCACAACCTTCTGGAGCGGCTCCGGCGGGAGCCCGGGGCCCGCCTCGGGGATCTGCTGGTGGCCGTTTTGACCCACGAGTACGTGCACCTGGTGCGGTTCTGCCGGTTCGAGTGCCCCTACCGGCCCCTACGGGACGAGGCCTGGTGGCGCGAGGAGCACGAGGTGAACCGGGTCACCCGGAGGGTCCTTCGGGCCGGGCCGGCATCGCTCCGGGAGGCCGCGGAACGGTTGATGCCCGGGCCGGTTTAGAGAAACCCGGCGCCAAGAGAGGCGCGCAAGGAGATCGCGGGGGCATGGGGCCTGCTTCCGGCCGTGCGTGAGTTCGGCACCCTTTTCGCCGCGCCTTTCCATGCCGTTGTCGGCTCGACAGGCCGGAGCGGCGGTGGCGGACGTTCCGGATCTTACAAAGCGATCCAGGCGTGGTGATGGCGCGGCGAGGTAAGGGGCCGCACCCGGCTCTCCACCACTCCCCCACCCGCGGGTTTCCGTAGCAACGACGGGGATCTGGCAATACTTCCGTTGGTGTTGATAACCCGTTCCCAAACTCACCAGGGTTGGATCTCGGCGTGGATCCGCCGGAACTCCTCGTGGACGCTGTGAAACACCCGCAGCAGCTCGGGGTCGAAGTGGGCCTCGGGCCGGGTGCGGCCGTCGCCGCGTTCGAACACCTCCATGGCCTCCTCGTGGGAGAGGGCCGGCTTGTAGGGCCGGGCCGACCGCAGGGCGTCGTACACGTCCACGATCTTCACGAGCCGCGCCTCCCGGGGGATCTCCTCCCCCCGAAGCCCCCGGGGGTATCCCGAGCCGTCCCAGTTCTCGTGGTGGGCGCCGGCGATGCGCCGCGCCGTGGCGAGCCGGGGCGAGGTCCCGATGATCTTCTCCCCGTGGAGGGTGTGCTCGCGCATCAGGGCGGTCTCGGCCTCGGTGAGCGGGCCGGGTTTCCGGAGGAGTTCCCGGGGAGTGTGGATCTTTCCGACGTCGTGGAGCTGGGAGGAGTAGGCGAGCACCCGGGCCTCGGCGTCGGTGTATCCGGCGGCCCGGGCCAGCACCTCGCAGTACCGGCTCACCCGCACGATGTGGTCGCCGGTGACCTCGTCGTTCACCTCGCTCGCCCGGGCCAGGGCCCCGATCAGGTACACGAAGGCTTCCTCCACCTGGGCCACCCGGGAGGCCAGGGTCCACACCGCCCCCAGGGTCACGGCGAGGGCGGCGAGGACCTGGGCCTCGTACCGGGTGGCCCGGTCGGGGTAGTTGAAGGCGATGATCGCGCCGGGCCGGTCCCCGGCCACCCGGTAGCTCACGAAGTTGCGGATCGGTTCCCCGATGGCCTCGCGGACCTCCGGGTGGAACCGACTCTGATATGCCTCGAGGTCGCCGCCGTCCTCCTTCCAGTTCGACACGGTGACGTCCCCGGATCCCACCGAGAACGCGTGGGACTCGTCGGCCCGAAACCGGATCGGGTCCCGGGCCGGCCGGAATCCCTCGGGGGTCGAGCGGTAGAGCACCCCCTCGAACTCCTCGCCCCGGGCGTGCACCAGGAACACGTGGGACGGAGCCCGGGTGCCTTGACCGGGTTCGCCGAGGGTCATCTCGTTCAGGGCCCGCAGCACCAGGGCGTCGGGATCGGGCACCGAGGGGCAGTCTTGGCAGAGCTCGGCCAGGGCCTCGTCGGTGACCCGCAAGAGGTCGAGCGTCTGGCGAAACGCCATGTGACACAGATCTCGGCCGCGCCGGGGCACATGGATCAAACGGGCGCGGTGGGGCATGGGATTGTCCCTCCTGTCGCTGGAAAGCTAGGGATCTGGAAGGCCAGAATGCCGGGGACCGCTCGGGGTCCGGCTCCGGAGACGGGCCCTTGACCGTCCGGCGGCCGGGCCCCATCCTACCGGTGATCCGAAGGAGCGCAAACCGATGAGACTCCTGCTTCACACCTGCTGCGGCCCGTGCACCATCGTGCCCCTGCGGCGGTTGCGCGCCGAGGGCACCGAGGTCATGGGCGTGTACGCGAACCCCAACATCCAGCCCTACACCGAATGGGTCCGGCGGAAGGAAGCATTGGAGACCCTGGCCGAGGCCGAGGGGCTCCGGCTCCTTCCCCCTGGGGAGTACGACGTGGTGTCCTGGCTCCGGCAGGTGGCGTTCCGGGAAGCCGAGCGCTGCCGGATCTGCTACCACCTGCGGCTCCGGCAGACGGCCCATCTGGCGAAGCGGGGGCGGTTCGACGGGTTCACGACCACGCTGCTCTACAGCAAGTTCCAAAAGCACGATCTCATCGCCGAGGTGGCCGGTGCGGTCGCCAGCGAAACCGGGGTGCGGTTCGTGTACCGGGACTGGCGGGAGGGGTGGAAGGAGGGGGTGGAGGCCTCGAAGGCCATGGGACTGTACCGGCAGTCGTACTGCGGGTGCATCTACAGCGAGCAGGAGCGGTACCGCCCGAAGCGCTCGGGAGGTGAGCCATGACCGATCTGGCGAAGATGCTGATCCTGATGGGGCTTCTTCTCGCGTGCCTCGGCGTTCTTCTTCTCCTCGTGGGGAAGGTCCCGTGGATCGGGCGGCTCCCCGGCGACATCGTGGTGGAGCGGCCGGGGTTTCGGTTCTACTTCCCCCTCGGGACCTCGATCCTCCTTTCGGTGGTGTTGTCCCTGGTGCTGTGGCTCCTCAGCCGGCGGTGACCCCCTTGACACCTGTGCGGGCGTGGTTATTCAAACCATCGCGCCGGCGGGGCACGCCGGCCACAGTCCAAATCCCAGCGTGAGGAGGTGTAGCCATGCGTGGGACGAGCCTGATTCCGAGGGAAGAGGTGTTCGAGCCCATCCGTGCGCTCACCCAGGAAGTGGACCGCATGTTCCACAGCGTGCTGGGGGACTGGGCTGAACGGGTGCCCGCCCGGTTCCGGTTCGACTGG
>NZ_BAAHFQ010000212.1:0-4369 GCF_054681715.1 Deferrisoma sp. | reverse complement strand
GCGGGGCCCGGCCGCCCCGCCGCCCAGCCGAAAGGAACCCCAAATGGCTGAACCCGCAACCGACACGAACGCGTTCGAACCGAGGATCGTGGCCTTCCTGTGCCACTGGTGCACCTACACCGGCGCGGACCTGGCCGGCACCACCCGCCAGCAGTACCCCCCCAACGTGCGCATCGTGCACCTCATGTGCTCGGGGGCGGTGGACGTGGTGTACGTGCTCAAGGCCCTCATGGACGGGGCCGACGGCGTGCTCATCGGGGGCTGCCACCCGGGCGACTGCCACTACCAGTCCGGCAACTACAAGGCCCGGCGGCGGGTGGCGATCCTCCGGAACATCCTGGCCCAGCTCGGCATCCCCGAGGACCGTGTGTGGCTGCGGTGGATCAGCGCGAGCGAGGGCAAGAAGTTCGCCGAGACGGTCACCGAGATGACCGAGGCGATCCGCGCCATGGGCCCCTGCGAGTTCAAACGGCACTGGGACGTCTAGGCTCCCCGCATTTCCAGGACGATGACGATGAAAACGGGCGTTCTTCCTACCCAATCCGACCCCCTGGCCGCGGCCGAGGCCTTCCTGAAGGGGCTCTTGGAGCGCGATCTGGTGGACGAGGTGCTCGTGCCGGCGCGCTCGGCCGGGGGCACGACCGCCCTGGGGCTCTTCGCCGACCCCGCACGGCTCGAGGGCGCGAACCCCTGGTCGCCCGTGATGCCGGTCCAGGGCGCCCGGGCCGTGTCGAACCTGACCTTCACCGACCCGGGCCGGCGGGTGGCCGTGGTTCTGCGGCCGTGCGAGGCCCGGGCCGCCGTGGAGCTCATCAAGCTCCAGCAGATCCAGCCCGAGCGGGTGGTCTTCGTGACGGTGGACTGCCCCGGGACCTTCGAGGTCACGGGGTTTGCCGCCGCCGGCCTCGACCCGGCCGAGGTGTCCCGCGGGCTCGTGGCGGCCATGGCCGGCGGGGCGCCGGCCGCGCCCGAGGGGCTCGCGTTTCGCACGGCCTGCACCGTGTGCGAGCATCCCGACGCCGCCTGGGGCCAGGTGCGGCTCCTGGCCTGGGGCGCGGCCGACGGCGCGGTCGCGGTGGAGGCCGAGGACGACTGGGCCGACCGGCTCGCCGAGGCGGGCCTGGCCACGTTCCCGGCCGAGGCGCCGGCGGGCCGGGCGAGCGTGCTCTCCCAGGTCCAGGCGAGCCGCACCAAAGCCCGGGACGAGCTCTTCGAGCGGTTCCGCGCGGAGGCCCGGGGCATCGAGGGCCTCAAGGAGGCCTTCGCCACCTGCATCCGCTGCTACAACTGCATGGAGAACTGCCCCATCTGCTACTGCAAGCAGTGCATCTTCAAGAGCCCCACCTTCGACCACCCGGGCGAGCTCTACGCCCGGTGGGCCGAGCGCAAGGGGGCCCAGCGGATGCCGGCCGAGACCCTTCTCTTTCACCTGACGCGGCTCAACCACATGGCCACCTCGTGCATCGGCTGCGGCCTGTGCGACACGGCCTGCCCCATGGGCCTGCCGGTGGCGACTCTGTTTCGCAGCGTGGCCCAGAAGGTCCAGGCCATGCTGGAGTACGAGCCCGGCCGGAGCCTCGACGACCCGATCCCGCTGGTGGTGTTCCGGGAGGACGAGCTCCAGGAGGAGTCGGGGGCGGGGGAGTAAGGGTGGCCGGGCGGCCGGGCAGCTAGGCGGCGAGGCGGCCTGCGAAGAACGAGAAACGACCTGCGGCGGTTAACGATTCACGATTTACGATTCACGACTCACGGAGTCTGGCCATGAGCGCGCAAGCCCAGAAGAAGGTCGAGATCATCGCGAGCGGCGACCGGCCCATCCTGCCCGAGGGGGCCCGCACCGTGCCCGTGTACATCATGGGCAAGAAGTACCTCCTGCCCGAAACCCTGACCATCCAGAAGGCCATCGAGTACGCCGGGTACCAGTTCATCCGGGCCTGCGGGTGCCGGGGCGGTATCTGCGGGGCCTGCCCCACGGTTTGGCGGATCCAGGGCGATTTCCAGCTCCATTTCGGGCTGGCCTGCCAGACCGTGATCCAGGAGAACATGATCCTGGCGCAGATCCCGTTCTTCCCGGCCAACAAGGCCGTGTACAACCTCGAGGAGCTCCGGGCCACCGGCGAGGTGGTGGCGGCGCTCTACCCCGAGATCATGAAGTGCGTGGGCTGCAACACCTGCACCCGGGCCTGCCCCATGGACATCGACGTCATGGAGTACATCAACGCGGCCATGCGGGGCGACATCGCCCGGGCCGCCCGGGTGTCCTTCGACTGCATCCAGTGCGGCCTGTGCTCGGCCCGGTGCCCGGCCCAGATCGCCCACTACCATGTGGCCCAGCTCTGCCGCCGGCTCTACGGCAAGTACATGCTGCCCCGGGCCGAACACCTCAAGCGGCGGGTCGAGGAGATCGAGTCCGGCAAGTACGACGCCATCCTCGCGGAACTCGCGAAGATGGACCACGAGGAGCTACGCAAGCGCTACGTGGAGCGGGAGATCGAGCCCCTGGATTCCACGGGCTGGGAGCCCGAGGACAAGACGTATCTGTGACCCCTCTGAGGCTCCTGCGGGGCCCTACAGCGCATACGGGGCAACGGCCGAGTTTCGGCCCGGTGTGGGAGCGGCGTCCACGCCGCGATCCGGGCCGAAGGCCCGCTGGAGGAATTGTCGCGGCTTTGGAGCCGCTCTAGAGGTTGGGACGGCCGGTGCCGTGGGAATCCCAGAGGTCCCCAGCCGCCAAGCCGCCTAGCTGCCCAGCCGCCTAGCCGTCGATCGGAGAAAAAGCCATGGGTTACACGCCGGAAATGAAGGAACTGATCAAGCGCGTCGAGGCCACCCGGGCCGAGCGCATCGAGCGCACCCGCCGGGGCGAGTACTTCCCCGCCATGACCCTGGAGGAGCGCGAAGAGGTGCTCCGGAAGTTCCACCCCGACTACAAGCCGGATGGCCGGCGCGAGGTGCGGGTGGGGCCCAACAAGGGCGACGTCTACCCCGAGGAGTTCGTGGACGTGCTCGAGGCCTACCCCCGGATCCCGCCGGAGAAGGTGGACTTCTCGGTGCTCCCCACCTACACCACCGACGTGCTGGTGATCGGGGGCGGCGGGGGCGGCACCTCCGCGGCGCTCCTGGCCTCGGACCACGGGTGCAAGGTGATCCTGGCCACGAAACTGCGCCACGGCGACGCCAACACGGTGATGGCCGAGGGCGGCATTCAGGGCGCCGACCAGGAGGTGGACAGCCCCTATTTCCACTTCCTCGACACGATCGGGGGCGGCCACTTCACGAACCGGCCCGACCTCGTGGCCGCCCTCACCCGGGACGCGCCCATCGTGATCTCGTGGCTCGAAAGCCTCGGCATGATGTTCGACAAGCATCCCGACGGCCGCATGCGGGTGCGCCACGGCGGGGGCACGAGCCGCAAGCGGATGCACTCGGCCGGCGACATGACCGGTTCCGAGATCATGCGGGTGCTCCGGGACGAGGCCCGCAACCGGCCCGACCGGATCGAGGTCATGGAGTTCTCGGCTGCGGTGGAGATCCTCAAGGACAAGCAGGGCCGGGCCTGCGGGGCGCTCCTCTACAACATGGAAACCGAGGAGTACTTCGTGGTGCGCTCCAAGGCCGTGGTGCTCGCCACCGGCGGCTTCGGCCGGCTCCACATCCAGGGGTTCGCCACCACCAACCACTACGGCGCCACGGCCGACGGCCTCGTCATCGGGTACCGGGCCGGGGTGCCGCTGGACTTCATGCACTCCACCCAGTACCATCCCACCGGCGCCGCATACCCCGAGCAGAACGTGGGGCTTTTGATCACCGAGAAGGTGAGGGGGCTGGGGGCGAACCTTCTCAACATCCACGGCCAGCAGTTCGTGTTCGAGCGCGAGCCCCGCGACGTGGAGAGCGCCGCCATCATCCGGGAGTGCGTGGAGCGCGGAAACGGCATCGTGACCCCGGTGGGGCGCTACGGGGTGTGGCTCGACTCGCCCATGATCGAGGAGCTGGAGGGCCCGGGCACCATCGAGCGGGAACTGCCGGCCAAGTTCGTGCAGTTCATGCGCTACGGCATCGACATCCGCAAGGAGCCGATGCTCGTGTACCCCACGCTCCACTACCAGAACGGCGGGCTCAAGATCACCCCCAACGCCGAGACCGTGGTGCCGGGGCTTTTTGCCGCCGGCGAGGTGACCGGCGGGGTCCACGGCGAGAACCGCCTCATGGGCAACTCCCTCCTGGACATCACCGTGTTCGGCCGGCGGGCCGGTCGCAACGCGGCCGAGTACGTGAAAAGCCTCGCCGGGGAGCCCGGGGAGCCCACGCTCGACCACGTGCGCGAGTTCGTGCGGGAGCTCGAGGAGGCCGGGGTCGATCGGAGCCG
>NZ_BAAHFQ010000211.1:0-4379 GCF_054681715.1 Deferrisoma sp. | reverse complement strand
GGCGATGGCGTCGGAGAGTTCCTTGCGGAACACCTCCTTGTCGGGGATGCCCAGGTACTGCTCGATGGCCTGCATGAACTTCTCGTCGGGCTGCACGTCGGCCTGGGTCACCTCGTGCTTCACCGTGGTGTTGTGCACGTAAGCCCGCACGTGGTCGGTGTAGCGCTTCCAGGTCGTCTCCACCACGGTCTCGTCCCGGAGCACAGCGGTGTACACATCGCTCGCGATCTGGGCGAAGATCCACCGCTTGGCCTGGGGCAGCACCTTCTCCACGTAGTGCCGGAGCTTCGTCTTGTTGGAGGCGAAGGTCTCCTTGATCTGGTTCTCCATGCGCAGGTAAAGATCCAGCGGGGTGACGCAGGGGTTCCTGAGGGAAATGGAGGTCAGCAGCGCCGGCTCCCCCTCCTCCTCCCGGAGCCGCCGGAGGTTCGCCTGGTACTCGTTGATCTGGAAGTGCTCGGTACTCTCGAACACGTTCTGGATGAACCGGGGGTCGAGTCCGAAGGTGCCCTCGGAGGGCCGCACGTACTCGAACTCCTCGAGGATAGTGCGGGCCATGTTGTTGTCGACCCCGCTGTCGGCCCGGCCCGCGTAGATCAGGGCCTTCTGCAGGAGCGTCAGGTTCGGGTTCTGCTTCGACTCATAGAGCCGGGTCATCACGGCCACCAGGCTCAGGAACTCCAGGCTGTGGGGGGCCGTGTGGGCCACGAACTTCTTCTCGGGGCTCCAGCCCCGGCGGTCGTTCGCGTAGGTGTAGGCGTAGATGCGCTCCTCGTCCTTGAAGTGGACCGACAGGGGCATCTCGATGAATGTGGTCCGGGACCGCAGGGCCTCGAACGCCTCGTTGGCGAGGAACATGTTGTACTCGTGGAAGTTGGTGTGCCCGATGATCACCCCGTTGAACGGGATCGGGGGCTGGCCCTCGGGCTTGAAGAACCGGTCCTGGGTGGCGAAGAGAAGCTCGTAGAGGAACCGGTCGGAGAGCTTGAGGATCTCGTGGATCTCCACGAACCCGTTGGCCCCCACGCAGAGTTCCCCCTTGTAGTCGTGCACCAGGGGGTGCGACTCGCTCCCGAACCGCGGGAGCAGGCTGTAGTCGATGTTGCCCACGAGCGACCCGGCCTCCTGGCTTTTCTCGTCCCGGGGGGTGTAGGAGCCGATGCCGGTCTTGGTGCGGGCGTCGTAGATCATGCGGCGCACCTTGAGGTAGGGTAGGAGCCCGCCGAAGGTGAGGTCCTTGGTCCGCATGAATTCCCGGAGCACGAAGTCGCTGTAGGGGGAGATGAGCCCGTCGATCTCCACCCGGAATACCCCGTCGTAGTGGGGGTGGGCCTCGAAGAACGCGTCCATGCCCTCCGGGGCGAGGCTGTCGTTGAGTTCCCGCAGGAACATGGGCCGCAGGGCCGGCGGCACCACCTGGAGCGGCCGCTCGTAGATCGGGGCCTGCAGATACCAGATGCCGTCCTCCTCGAAGAGGGCCTTCTCCTGGAGCCGCTCGTCCACCGTGGGCAGGAGCAGGGTGTAGGTCTTGCCCTCGTCGGTGCGGGAATAAGCGTTCATGGCGGTCTTGATGCCGTCCATCGACCGGGACTTGGCGGCCCCCGGCGGGCCCAGGAGGATCCAGAGCCGCTTGGCCGCCTCGAGGCCCCGGCTCGCATTGGAGATCCGCTCCACCAGGTTCTCCTTGGCCTTCTGCTGGCCGAACACGGCAAACGGCCCCACCAGGGACTCGTCCTCGAAAAAGGCGTAGCGGTGCCGGATGGGTTTTCCCGGGATGACCTGGTACTCCACGCCGGAACTTAGGAGCATGTCGTGGAGCAACTGGAACATGTTCCGGGTGACCCAGGGCTCCCGCCGCACCAGGTCGAGGTAGGCTGGGAAGGGAAGGATCTCCTCCTCGGGAGGACGGGTGCCGGCCTGGTCGAGAAGGATCTGGAGGTTTTCCCACATGGTGTTCGCTCCTCGGTGGGGATGGAGTTATCCACAATCCTACCGCAAGAGGCCCGAAGATCAACCGTGCCGGTTCCCCGGCGAACGGAGGCGCACCGCCGCCCACCCCGGCCCCACGAGCGCTGACCGCAGACCGGAGACGGAGGCCTCCCAATGAAACAAATCGACGATGCGCGCCTTGGGGCCCTGGTGGCCCGGGCCCGGGCGGCGGAGCGCCGCCGGGCCAACGACAACCTGCACCCCGACCTCGGGGACCCGGTCCAGCGGTTCCTGAACGCCGTGGAGCCGGGGAGCTACGTGCGGCCCCACCGCCACACCCACCCGCCCCGGTGGGAACTCTTCCTGGCCCTTACGGGCCGGGCCGCGGTGCTGGGGTTCGACGAAGGGGGAAGGGTCGTCTGGCGGGAGGAACTCTCGGCCCAAGGGCCGGTGCGGGGGGTGGAGATCGAGCCCGGCGCCTGGCACGCGGTGGCGGCCCTGGAGCCCGGCACGGTGCTCTTCGAATGCAAGCCGGGCCCCTACCGGCCGGTTTCGGACAAGGACTTCGCCCCCTGGGCCCCGGCCGAGGGGGAGCCCGGGGCGGCCGCCCTGGAGCGGTGGTACCGAACCGCGGGGCCGGGGGAGCGCTGGGAGGGGTAGGCGCCGGGCGGCTCAGCGCCGCCCGAGTTTCCGCAGCACCCGGTCGAGGTCGCGGGCCATGGCCTCCTCGAGGCCCACGGTGAAGCCCCGGTACACGGCCTCCACCGTGCCGTCGGGGGAGAGGAGGAAGCTCGCCGGGGTGAAGGTGACCCCGAAGGCGTTGGCCAGGGTGAACTCCGGGTCCCAGGTGAACGGGAAGGGCAGGTCGTAGTCCCGGATGTAGCCCTCGAAGTCCCGGGCCTTCATGTCCACGAACACCCCGAGCACGGCGAAGGCCCCCTCCGTCTCGGCCTGGAGTTTCTTGACCGCGAGCATCTCCCGCAGGCACGACCGGCAGGCCGTCTGCAAGAACACCACGAGCACGGGCCGGCCCGCCGCCAGGTCTTCGAGGGCCTGGACCTGCCCGTCCGGAACCCGGGCGAACCGGAACCGGGGCGCCGCGTCTCCGGGTTTGAGGAGCTTTTCGGTGCCCATGCCGGCGAGGGCGGAGCCGGCCCATAGGACCTCGACGAGCGAGAGGGCGAGGACGAGAGGGCGGGAAATCGGACGGACTGGGCGCAGGGCAGGCCTCCTTGCGGACGCGGTCCTGTGTAGCAGAAAGTCTCATTTTTGCAAGGGGGTGGGGGGAAAGGGGGCGGGGCGAGGAGCTAGAATCTTCACCGCCCGGGCACGGACGCGGGTGGGGCACGCCGTGCGGGCGATGGAGAGGGCCGGCGAACGTTAGAGTTGGTCGACGCCCCCTTGCTCGTGTGGTGTAATGGAAAAAGGAACAGCGCCATCGCGGGGGAGCGTTGGCGTGATTTGAGCAGCCCGATCGGATCGTTGAATTCTCTCATCCGGCAGGAGACGCCCCGATGAACATTGAGATTCCCGAACCGATCCGTCGAAGGCTCGCCGCCTTGGCCGCGCAGTTCGGAAAAACCGAAACGGCCTGCGTGGTAGAAGCCCTCCAGGAGTGGGTCGAAGACCGGGAAGACTATCTCGCGGCGGCCGAGCGACTGAAGTGCCCCGGCCGCCGCTTGACCACGGAGGAACTGGAGCGGGAGCTTGGGCTGGCGGATTGAGTGGGACGAGGGGGCCCTGAAGGACCTCAAGGGGTTCGACCGCCAGGCCCAAAGGCGCATCGTCCGGTTCATGGCCGAGCGCGTAGCCACCCGTCCCGACCCAAGAACGATCGGCCGCGCACTGACAGGACCGCTTGGGGAGTTCTGGAGGTATCGCGTGGGGCCGTACCGTATCGTCTGCCGTATCGAAGGCGACCGCCTCGTGGTTCTCGTGGTCCGGGTGGGACACCGACGGGAGGTGTACCGGACCCCCTGACTCTCGCCCTGACCGAACCGTGGGCGGTTGGGGGGACGCCCCCCGGGCGCCCCGGCCCCCTTCGAAAAAGTAACTTCGGCTGGGCGGCTGGGCTGCTTGGCAGTTAGGCGGCTAAGAACATTCCGTGTTCCTGCGGGCCTTGCGGCCCGGGTCGCGCCTTCGACGGCGCTCCCACACCGGGGCCCTGACTTGCACGTTACCGTCCTGCGCCGCGGGACCCCCTGGGGAGCTTCCACATAGGCGATTCGATTCCCGTCTGGCGACATACCCCGAATATACCCGGAAAAAAAGCAAAGGGCTTAGCCGGTTTGGCTAAGCCCTTGTATTCATTGGGGTGAGTGATGGGATTTGAACCCACAACTCCCGGATCCACAGTCCGGTGCTCTACCGTTGAGCTACACTCACCATCGATCCGCTATGGTGGAACCGCCGTGTGGCACGCCTGGAGGGATTCGAACCCCCGACCCGCG
>NZ_BAAHFQ010000210.1:0-4399 GCF_054681715.1 Deferrisoma sp. | reverse complement strand
GGCCCTGTGCGGGGTGGTGGGCCTCAAGCCCACCTACGGCCGGGTGAGCCGGTACGGGCTCGTGGCCTTCGCCTCGAGCCTCGACCAGATCGGGCCGCTCACCTGGGACGTGGCCGACGCGGCCTGGCTGTTCCAGGCCATTGCGGGCCACGACCCCCTGGACTCCACGAGCATCGACCGGCCGGTGCCCGACCTCGCGACCCTCGAGCCCGACGTCAAGGGCCTCAGGGTCGGGGTGCCCCGGGAGTACTTCATCGAGGGCCTTGACCCCGAGGTGGAGGCGGCCGTGCGCCGGGCCATCGGGGTGCTGGAAGCCCAGGGCGCCGAGGTGCGGGAGGTGAGCCTGCCCCACACCGAGTACGCCGTGGCCACCTACTATCTGATCGCCCCGGCCGAGGCGAGCTCCAACCTGGCCCGGTACGACGGCGTCAAATACGGCCTTCGGGTCCCGGGCGAGGATCTGATCGACACCTACCGCAAGACCCGGGCCGCCGGGTTCGGGGCCGAGGTGAAGCGCCGGATCATGCTCGGCACCTACGCGCTTTCGGCCGGGTACTACGACGCCTACTACCTCAAGGCCCAGCGGGTGCGGGCCCGGATCGCCGAGGACTTCCGGCGGGCCTTCGCCGAGGTGGACGTGATCGCCTGCCCCACCACCCCGACCCCGGCGTTCCGGCTCGGGGAGAAGGTGGACGACCCGCTCCAGATGTACCTGAACGACATCTTCACGATCCCGGCGAACCTGGCCGGGATCCCGGGGATCAGCGTGCCCTGCGGCCTGACCGGGGCGGGGCTCCCGGTGGGGTTCCAGCTTCTCGCCGGGGCGTTCGAGGAGGAGACCCTCCTTCGCGCGGCCTACGCCTACGAGCAGGCGGCCGGCCTCGACCGCCGGCCCGACCTCTCGAAGCTGGGCTGATCCCCGGCCCCCGACCAACCGACGACGCACGGCCGTTTCTTCGTAGGAGCCCGAGATGGCGTGGGAAATGGTGGTGGGCCTCGAGGTCCACGCGCAGCTTCTGACCGACACCAAGATCTTCTGCGGGTGCTCCACCCGGTTCGGGGCCGAGCCCAACTCCCAGGTGTGCCCGGTGTGCATGGGGCTTCCCGGGGCGTTGCCGGTCCTGAACCGCCGGGTGGTGGACTTCACCCTCAAGGTGGCCTTGGCCACCCACTGCCGGGTCGCGCCCATGAGCCGGTTCGCCCGGAAGAACTACTTCTACCCGGATCTCCCCAAGGGCTACCAGATCAGCCAGTACGAGCTGCCGATCCTGGAGCACGGCTGGCTCGAGGTCACCGGCGCCGACGGAAACCCCAAGCGGATCGGGATCACCCGGATCCACATGGAGGAGGACGCGGGGAAGCTCCTCCACCCCGAGATCCCGGGCGCGGACTGGAGCCTCGTGGACCTCAACCGGGCCTGCGTGCCGCTCATCGAGATCGTGAGCGAGCCCGACATCCGAAGCCCCAAGGAGGCCTCGGAGTACGTGCGCAAACTCCGGGAGATCCTGGTGTACCTGGGGGTGTGCGACGGCAACATGAACGAGGGGAGCCTCCGGGTGGACGCCAACGTCTCGGTACGGCCCAAGGGGGAGACGAAACTCGGCACCCGCACCGAGATCAAGAACCTGAACTCGTTCAAGTTCCTGGAGCAGGCCCTCGCCTACGAGGCCGAGCGCCAGATCGAGCTCCTCGAGACCGGGGGCCAGGTGGTCCAGGAGACCCGCCTCTTCGACAGCCAGAGGGGGATCACGCTCTCGATGCGGTCCAAGGAGGAGGCCCACGACTACCGGTACTTCCCCGACCCGGACCTGCCGCCCGTGGTGATCGACGCGGCCTGGATCGAGCGGGTGCAGAAGGACCTGCCGGAACTCCCCGACGAGAAGCGCCGCCGGTTCCAGACCCAGTACGGGCTCCCGGCCCAGGACGCCGACCTCCTGTGCCAGAGCCGGGACCTGGCGGACTACTTCGAGGCGACGGTGGCGCTCCACGACGACCCCAAGGCCGTGGCCAACTGGATCATGGGGTACGTGCTGCGGGAGCTCAACAAGGAGGACGCCCCCCCGATCACCGAGGCGCCCGTGACCCCGCGGCACCTGGCCGGCATGCTCGACCTGGTGAAGAAGGGGGTCATCTCGACGAACATCGCGAAGACCGTGTTCGACGAGATGTGGGCGACGGGTAAGGACCCGGAGACCGTGGTGGAGGAGAAGGGCCTCAAGCAGATCTCCGACACCTCGGCCATCGAGGCCCTGGTGGACGAGGTGCTCGCCGCGAACCCCAAGGAGGTGGAGGCCTACCGGGGCGGCAAGACGAAGCTCCTGGGGTTTTTCGTGGGCCAGGTCATGCGGGCCACCAAGGGCAAGGCCAACCCCCAAGCCGTGAACGAGCTCGTGCGAAAGAAGCTGGGCAGCTAATTGCTCCGGCGGATGAACAAGCTCGTTTGGCTCGCGTCACGGGTGCTTCGGTAGTTGGGTGGGCGGGCCCGCGGCCTTGCGCCCCGGGCCCCCCTTCTTCCTCTCGCCTTGGCGCCCGCGGGTCCGGAAACCTGTGGAAGTGCCTCCGTGGCAGGGGCGGTGGGCAAGGAGCCCGCCTCATTCGTGCCGAATCACGGGGGCCAGAAAACGCGCCTCCTCCTGGGCCACCCGTCCCATCACCTCCTCGATCACCCCGCCGAACATACGGCTCATCACCCCGATGTTCATGCCGGCGATCCAGACCCGCCCATCTGAGGTCTCAAACACGCCGATCCTGCACGGCATCATCGCGGTTATCTTCCGATTCTCCTCATCCTTGAGGATTTCATGCGCATAGTCGGCCTTGCACAGAGAAAGAACCCTCATCTCGCCCACATTTGTATACCCGTCGCTCGCCAAACTTGCTGTAAAGTTGTATATTTTTGGAACCTTCCATCCAGCCCTCTCCGCGGATTCTTTTATCGCTTGAACAGTTTTCTCCACGTCGAACTTACTTTGATGCACAGAAAACATCGCAGAAGGCATCACATTCATCACGACAAGGCCCATCACGACAAGACCGACAATGAAACCGCCGATAGAAAACAACATCTTTTGCTTCATTTAAAACTCCTCCCACAGGATTCAGCAAATCGATCGCCAGTATTTCTGAGCTATTATTACGGTATCTTGGGACCGGATCGCACCCGCGCCGGGGTCAACAGAGGAATCACCACAAACGGAACGGGGCCGGGGCCCCGGCGGCACGGGGCCCCGGCCCCTGCGGATCCGCTAGCGGACCAAGTCAATCGGTTCCAGCCCACCCTCGCAACCGTCGCAGGCGACGACGCTCGTGGGTTGCGCCTTCCGAACTGCCTTCGACTGCCCGGCAATCGCGTTTGCGCCCACTGCAACCAAGAGCAGCGTCAGCATCGATACGATCCAACCGCGCATGGCTCACCTCCTATTTTCCATTTCCACGAAATCCGGGACCCAAACACGTTGCGGAAGCGCTTCCGACATTCACCTGCATTAGATGCATCCGCAAATCCCCGGTCACACCCCCAACCGCATTTTTTCCGGGATTTCTTGTAACATACCGTAACCACAATCGAATTCGGACTCACCCCACGACCCTCTGGCTCGCCGCCGGCAGACGGCCCCGGCACTCGCGCGTGGATCGGACCCGACGCCGTCGGCACCAGGAGCCTTCCCGTACGGCGCGCCCCGGCGTGGGAGGAGGAAACGACCGTGAGGGAGAACGGAACAGGTGTGCTCAATGTCTTCCCCAGCGCCGGAACCAATACCTTCAAACGTATTGCCGGAGGCGGGTGGGGGACTGGTTCCGGCCGGGCGCGAGTGCGGCACCCTTTTCGCCGCGCCTTCTCACGCGGTTGTCAGCCCGGTAGGCTGGGGCATGGGTGGAGGGAGTTCCGGAGCTTCCAAGTGACTTCCTGCTAGGACGCTGGGAGGCTGGGATGCTAGGACGCCAAAATCATTTATGATTCCAGCGTCAGAGGCTGTCCCAACCTGTGGGAGCGGCGTCCACGCCGCGACCGGTGTTCCCGCGGGCCTCGCGGCCCGGATCGCGCCTTGGAAGGCGCTCCCACACCGGGGCCCTGACTCGCACGTTACTGTCCTAGGTAGCGGGGCCCCAAAGGGGCCCTGGGGAGCTTCCAAGTAACTTCGGTCCACGGTCGGCGGTCTCGCGGTCGTCGGTCCCGTGGTCCAGACCGCGGCGGCGCACCGTGTGGCCGAGGCGGAAGTTATTGTTTTTGCAAACAGGCCGCGCCTCGCGGCCTACGGAGCTTCCAAGTAACTTCGGTCCACAGTCGCCGGTCTGGCGGTCTGCGGTCCCAGGGTCCAGACGGCCGCGGCGCACCGTGTGGCCGAGGCGGAAGTTATTGTCTTTGCAAACAGGCCGCGCCTCGCGGCCTACGGAGCTT
>NZ_BAAHFQ010000209.1:0-4439 GCF_054681715.1 Deferrisoma sp. | reverse complement strand
GGCGTTGAGCCACACGTCGGGCAGGATCCACACGCCCCGCTCCCGGAGGATCGCCTCGGCCTCGTCGGTGACCGGGCCGTTGGCCGCTTCGGCCACGATGCGGGCCTGGATGCGCGGGGCGTTCTCGGCTGTGATCTGGTTTTCCAGGGCCGCGGGCACCAGGATGTCGCAGGGGAGTTCCAGGGCCCGGGCCGTCGGCACCACGTCCTCGGCCCCCGGGAACCCCAGGATCGACCCGGTCTGCCGGCGGTGGGCCACCACGGCGTCGGGGTCGAGCCCGTCCGGGTTGTGGACCGCGCCCTCGTACTCGGCGAGCCCCACGACCACGGCCCCGGCCTCGGCCAGGAACTTGGCCGCGTGGTAGCCCACGTTCCCGAGGCCCTGCACGACCACCCGCCTCCCGGCAAGCCCGGGCCCCAGCCCCGCGGCCCGCATGTCGTCGGCCGACTCGCACGCCTCCCGCAGCCCGAACACCACCCCCCGGCCCGTGGCCTCGGTGCGGCCCCGGATGCCGCCCTGGCCCACCGGCTTTCCGGTGACGCAGGCCAGGGCGTAGAGTTTGTCGGGCGCCAGCGCGCCGTAGGTGTCGGCGATCCAGGCCATCTCCCGGGACCCCGTGCCGAAGTCGGGCGCCGGCACGTCGGTGCCGGGGCCGATGAAGTTCTTGCGGATGAGCTCGTAGGCGAACCGGCGGGTCACCCGCTCGACCTCGGCGTCGGAGTACCGGTGCCGGGCGATCCGGACCCCGCCCTTGGCCCCGCCGTGGGGCACGTCGACCACGGCGCACTTGAAGGTCATGAGGGCCGCGAGGGCCATCACCTCGTCCTGGGTCACGTTCATGGAGTAGCGGATGCCGCCCTTGGTGGGCAGCTTGTGGTGGCTGTGCTCGGCCCGCCAGGCTTGGACCACCTCGATCGAGCCGTCGTCACGGCGGACCGGGAAGTTCACGTGGTAGACGCTGTCGCACTCGCGGATCTGCACAAGGAGCGACGGGTCGTGGGCGGTGAGCCGGGCCGCCCGGTCGAAGGTCTTTCGCACCCGCTGCCAGAAACTGGGCTTCCTCACGGCGCCACCTCCCCCAGGAGCGGCCAGAGCCAGGCGCTCGTTCGCGTGCCGGCCCAGAGGTCGTCCAGGTGGAACCCCTCGTCCGGGCCGTGGGCCCCGTCGTCGGGCCGGCCGAACCCCAGAAGAAGGACCGGGGCGCCGAGAAGGCGCTGGAACGCCTCGACCACCGGGATCGAGCCGCCCTCCCGGATGAAGACGGGGTCGGCCCCGAACCCCCGGGCCAGGGCCTGGCGGGCCGCGGCCATGAACGGGCCCTCGGTGGGCACCAAGACGGGCCGGGCGCCGTGGAGGCGGGAGATCTCGAGGCGGCATCCGGCGGGCACCCGCCGGGCGAGCCAGCCCTCCAGGAGGTCGGCGATCTCGTCGGGGTCCTGGTCGGGCACGAGCCGGCAGGACACCTTGGCCCGGGCCCAGGCCGGGAGCACCGTTTTCGCGCCCTCCCCCGTGTACCCGGCCACGAGCCCGTTCACGTCGAGGGTCGGCCGGGCCCAGAGCCGCTCCAGGGGCGTGAAACCCGGCTCCCCCGCGAGCGCATCCACCCCGAGGTCCCGGCGCAGGGCCTCCTCGTCGAAGGGCAGGCGGGCGAACGCCTCCCGCTCCCAGGGCTCCAGGGGCCGCACCCGGTCATAGAACCCGGACACGGCCACCCGGCCGGCCTCGTCCTGGAGCGAGGCCAGGAGCCGCGCCAGGGCGTTGGCCGGGTTGGCCACGGCCCCGCCGAAGGAGCCCGAGTGGAGGTCGCGGTTCGGGCCCCGCACGGTGAGTTCCAGGTACACGAGGCCCCGCAGCCCGTAGGTGATGGCCGGCACGGCCGGGTCGAGCCGGCCCGAGTCGCTCACCACCACGGCGTCGCACCGGAACCGGTCCCGGTGGGTCTCGAGGAACGCTTCCAGGTGCTCGCTCCCCGACTCCTCCTCGCCCTCGAACAGGGCGACCACGTTCACGGGAAGCCGGCCGTGGACCTCGAGGTGGGCCCCCAGGGCGGCCACGTGGCAGAAGAGCTGGCCCTTGTCGTCGGTGGCCCCCCGGGCCACGATGCGCCCGTCGCGCACCACCGGCTCGAAGGGGTCCGAGGTCCAGCCGTCGGAAGGGTCGGCGGGCTGCACGTCGTAGTGGCCGTAGAGGAGCACCGTGGGCGCCCCGGCCGCGCCGCGCCACTCGGCCACCACGGCCGGGTGCCCCCCGGTGGGCTCGGCCCGGGCCTCGAACCCCGACCGGCCGAGCCGCTCCGCGAGCCATTCCGCGGCCCGGGCCACGTCGGCCGCCCGGGCCGGGTCAGCGCTCACCGAGGGGATGCGCAAGAACGCGAAGAGCTCTTCCAGGAGCGCCTCCCGGCGCGCCTCCAGTTGTTCCAGCACTCGCTCCACGGTCGCCTCCTTCCGAGTAACTTCCTGCTAGGACGCTGGGAGGCTGGGATGCTAGGACGCCAAAATCCTTTGGGATTCCAGCGTCAGCGGCTGTCCCAACCTGTGGGAGCGGCTTCCAAGCCGGGACGCCCTTTCTTTCGGGCCTTGCGGCCCGGGTGTCAGGCAGCCGCCGACCCAACCCGGACTCGTGACCTCTGTCGCCTGGCCACTGACTTCTTGCACGGCGCCTGTCTGGGCCCGGGCGCGGTCAAGGAGCGATGATACCAGGCCGGCCCGTGGCCGCCACCTTGAGCCCGGGGGCCCGGTGGCCGAAAAGAAACCCTGCAGGGACACGCCGTGGATCGGAACCACGGAGGGCACGGAGAACACGGAGGACAACCCGGGATCGCCCCCAAGGAGTGGCAAATGACCCTCGACGATCTCGTCGCCCGCGCCGGAGAGCTGATCTCGCTTCCCGAGGCGTGCCTGCGCCTCAACGACGTCCTGGCCGACGACCGGTCCACGGCCGAGGACGTGGCCGAGACCCTGCGGACCGACCCGGCGCTCTCGGCCCGGGTGCTCAAGCTCGTGAACAGCGCCTTCTACGGCCTGCCCCGCCGGGTGGAGACCGTGACCCACGCCGTGGCCCTCCTGGGCCGCGAGGAGATCCGGACGCTCGCCCTGGCCACCGCCGCGGCCGAAACCTTCGCCAAGGTCCCCCCCGAGGACGTGAACGTGGACTCCTTCTGGCGCCACAGCGTGTACACCGCCGCCGTGGCCTCGGTCCTGGTGCGGGAGCGCCGGGCCGGCCGGGAGCGAGCCTTCCTGGCGGGGCTCTTGCACGACGTGGGGTGGCTCGTGCTCCTGCACCTCGACCCCGAGGGGAGCCGCCGGGTGCTCGAGGCCGACGGGGAGGGGTGGGCCCGGCTCCTCGCGGCCGAGCAGGAGCACTGGGGGTTCACCCACGCCGACGTGGGGGCGAGGCTCCTGGAGCAGTGGGACCTACCCGAGAGCCTGTGGGCGCCGGTGGCGTTCCACCACGCGCCCTCCCGGGCCCGCGTCCACCCGGCCGACGCCGCCCGGGTACACCTGGCCAACGCGGTGGCGAGCCTGCGGGAACCCGGGATCCTCTGCGTCGAACCCGGGGAGGCGCTCTGCGCCGACGAGGCGGCCTGGGCCGCGGCCGGCGTCACCCCGGAGGGCCTCGAAGCCCTCCTGCCGGAGGCCGAGGAGCGGTTCGACGAAACCCTGGAGATCGTGTTCTCGGGGTACACGACGATCTACTGATTGCGGTGGGTTCACCTCGCCACGACAGGGGCCCGGGGGCGTGGGAAGCCGACGGGCGCGAAGTCGTGAATCGTAAATCGTGAATCGTGAATCGTTTCTTGGTACTCTGGGCCGTCCTCGTCCCCGTCGGGCCGACCTCTCTTACCGAGACAACCGGGCTTTTTCCTTCTCTCCGTGCCCTCCGTGTCCTCCGTGGTTCAAACCAGCCCCTTGCCCGCCGTTCCTCGTGGCTCCGGCCCCGCCCTTTTGCTACGTTGAGCCCCGGCGACACCCCAGGCGGAGCACCACGAGGAATTCCATGCGCTACGACCTCACCCATCCCATCGGCCCGGAAACGCCCGTGTACCCGGGGGACGAGCCCGTGCGGGTGCGCACCGTGGCCCGGCTCGAGGCCGAAGGGTACCGCGCCCGCCGGCTCGACCTGGGCACCCATTCGGGCACCCACGTGGACGCCCCGGCCCACCTGGTCCCCGACGGCGCCACCCTGGACGCCCTTCCGCTGGACCTCTGGATCGGGCCGGGGTTGCTCCTGGAACGGGTTCAACTCGCCGACCTTCCCGGGGGGATCCCCCCGAGGGTGCTGGTGCGGGGCGTGGGGGTCGAGGGGCTCACGCCGGAGGAAGCCCGGGACCTCGTCGAGGCCGGGGCCCGGCTCGTGGGGGTGGACGGCCCAAGCGCCGATCCCGTCGGGGCCGCGGACCTGCCGGCCCACCGGATCCTCCTCGGCGCCGGGGCCGTGAT
>NZ_BAAHFQ010000208.1:0-4448 GCF_054681715.1 Deferrisoma sp. | reverse complement strand
GAGGTCCTCCCCCGACTCGAACCCGAGTTCCTCCAGCCGGCCGAGGAGCCACCTCTCCGGGGGATCGGGCCGCGTGTCCGGGACGAGGGCGGCCAGGGAGGCCGGCACGAGCCCCGCCCCCGCAAGGCGCTGGAGGCGGTCTCGGTCGGCCAGCCGGCGGACCAGTTCGTCCCACACCCCGGAGAACGCCTGGCCGTCGGCCACGGCCCGGGTCGCGGCCTCCCGGGCCAGCCGGCCCGCCGGCACCTCCTCCCGCCGGGCGAGCACCTCGCCGGCGTGGCAAATCTCGGTTTCGCATACGAGGCGGTCGTCCGCCACCCGGACCCGGCCGGGCCGCTGCTCGCCGATCCCGGCCTCCACGAGCCACGCCGGCGGCACCGGCATGGCGGCCGAGATCACGAGCCGGGTCTTCCGGTACCCGGTGCCCACCGCCCGCACCTCCAGGGCCGCGAGGCACCGGTGTTCGCCGGAATCCACCGCGCTCCCCTCGGCCAGGGCGGCCTCGGCCTCGCCGTTGGCCCAGGCCGTGAACTTCTTCCGGCGGCGCGCCACGTGGGCCGCCCGCGGGTCGGCCCGGAGCACGGCGAGCGCGAGCGCTTTTCGGTCCGCCGGCCCCCCGGCCCGGGGGCCGGCCCCTTCCAGCCCCATGGCGGCCCGGAGCTCCCGGCGCACCGCCCGGGCCTCGGCGAGGACGGGGCCGTGGACCCGATCCCGGTCCGGCCGGGCCTCCCGGACCGCCCGCACGAGGGCCACGGCGTCGCACCCCTCCTCCCGCAGGGGATCCCCCCGGGGCGGCCCCCGAAAGAGCGGCCGGCCCACGGCCAGGGCCGCCACCAGGTCCACGGCGTCCTCCAGGCAGCCCAGGCGCTCGGCCTCCACCAGGATCGCTCCCAGGGGCGCGTCCAGGGGAAGCCCGAACAGCCGGCGGCCCCGCTGGGTGATCCGGCCCGCCGGGTCCAGCGCGCCCAGCCGTCCGAGGCTCTCCCGGGCGGCCGCGACGGCGTAGGGTTTGGGCGGGTCCAGGAACGGCAGGTCCTCGACCCGGGCCCCGCAGGCCGCGGCCGCGAGCACCAGGGGCTCCAGGGCCTCCCGGTGGATCTCGGGCGGGGTGGTTTCGGTGAGGATGGCCTCGGGGCTCCAGAGCCGGTAGCACACCCCCGGGGCGGTGCGGCCCGCCCGACCGGCGCGCTGCTCGGCGCTGTCGCGGGCGACGGGCAGGAGCGTGAGGAACCCCCGGCCGTTGTGGTACCGGGTGCGGCGCACGAGCCCCGAGTCGATCACCACCCCGATCCCCGGGATGGTGAGCGAGGTCTCGGCCACGTTGGTGGCGAGCACGACCCGCCGTTTCGCCGGCCGCGAGAAGACCCGGCTCTGCTCCTCGAGGGAGAGGCCGCCGTGGAGGGGGAGGATCTCCAGGTCGCGCCGCCCCGCGAGCCGTGCCGCGGCCGCGGCGATCTCGGCCTTCCCGGGCAAGAACACGAGCACGTCGCCGGGGTCGTCCGCGGCGCGCCCCAGGGCCTCGAGGATCCGGTCTTCGAGGCCCCGCACCTCGGGGAGGAACGCCCGGCCCGGCACGTGCCGGATCTCCACCGGGAACCGCCGGCCTTCGGCCCGGAGCACGGCCGCCCCCAGGTGGCGGGCCACCCGCTCGGCCTCCAGGGTGGCCGACATCACCACGAGCCGGTGACGGCCCCGTTCCAGGAGGAGGGCGAGGAGCAGGTCCAGGTCGAGGCTGCGCTCGTGGAACTCGTCGAGCACCACGGTGGCGAAGTCGGCCAACGGGCCCGCGGCGAGCCACCGGAGCACGACGCCCGGGGTGGCGAACACGATCCGGGTGGCCGGCGTGGCCTTCCGTTCGGCCCGCACCACGTACCCCACCCCTTCCCCTAGGCGCTCTCCCTCGAGCTCCGCCACCCGGGCGGCGAGCGCCCGGCAGGCCACCCTCCGGGGCTCCACCACGAGCACCCGGCCCCGGGCGGCGGCCCAGCGCGGCACCTGGGTGGATTTTCCCGTGCCCGTGGGGGCCGAAACCACCACGAGTCCGGCGGCCAGGGCCTCCGCGAACCGCGGCGCCAGGTCGTCGACGGGCAGGCGTCCGGTTGGCGGCAACGGCGACCCCTCCGGTGGAACGCGGTTGACTTGGGCTCCGGAGGGAGTTTAGCAAGGAACGGCACCCCGCTTCATGGGGGCCGGGGGGATCGCAAGCCGTAGACCGCAGACCGTGGACCGGAGACCGTCCCCATGGAGATCGTGCGAGGTCGCCTGTACCGGGTGGTGGTGGAATACCCCTGGGGCAAGCGGGTCGAGGTGGTCACCCGGGAGGTGGTGCGGGAAACCGACGGCACCGTGCGCTGGGCCGGGGAGGACGGCGGGGGGGCCCTCGACGTGGTGATCGGCGAGACCGAGGCCCGGCTCCTGGGATGGCACGAGGGCCACACCGACGTCACCGTGCGGATCGAGCCGGCCGAGTGACGCCAAGGCCCTCGGCCGGGAGGGCTCACCACGGAGGACACGGAGGACACGGAGGGAGGCTCGTCTGGTCCCGGCCGGAGTGGCGGCTGGGGTCCTCTCGACCGCGGACCGCCGACCGGCGACCGCAAGACCGCCGACCGAACTTGCGAAGGAGGGCGCGTTGGAATACCGAACGTTGGGACGAACGGGCCTTCGGGTGTCGGCCCTGGGCCTGGGGTGCATGCGGTTGCCCACCGTGGGGGACGACGAGACCGCGATCGACGAGGCGGCGGCCGGGGCCGTGGTGCGCCGGGCGGTGGAACTGGGCGTGAACTACCTGGACACCGCCTACCCCTATCACGGCGGGGAGAGCGAGCGGTTCCTCGGCCGGGTGCTCGCCGGCGGGCTTCGCGACCGCGTGCTCCTGGCCGACAAGATGCCGCCCTGGTTCGTGAGGGAACCCGCGGATCTCGAACGGATCTTCGCCGAGCAGCTCGAGCGGCTCCGGACCGACCGGATCGACCTCTACCTCCTCCACAGCCTGAACCGGCGGTTTTGGAAGCGGTTTCGGGAGATGGGCGCCCTGGAGTTCCTGGAGGGGAAGCGCCGGGAGGGGCGCATCGGGTTCGTGGGGTTTTCGTTCCACGACCGGTTCCCGGTCTTCCGGGAGATCGTGGACGCCTACGACTGGGATTTCTGCCAGATCCAGTACAACTACATGGACGAGGAGGTCCAGGCGGGGAAGGAGGGGCTGCGCTACGCCGCGGCCAAGGGGCTCGGGGTGGTGATCATGGAGCCCCTGCGGGGCGGCCGGCTGGCCCGGGCCGAGGGCGCGGGACTCGAGGAGATCTGGAGGGGGGCCGACCCGGCGGCGACCGCCCTGCGCTGGGTGTGGAGCCATCCCGAGGTGTCGGTGGTGCTGAGCGGCATGGGCCGGGTGGAGGAGGTGGAGGCGAACGCCGAGGCCGCCGCCCGGTCGGCAGCGCCCCTGCCCCAGGCCGACGGGGAGCGGATCGCCCGGGCCCGGGAGTGGTACCGGGGCCGGCTGCGGGTCCCCTGCACCTACTGCCAGTACTGCCTGCCGTGCCCCCAGGGGGTGAACATCCCCCGGATTTTCGAGCTCGTGAACGACGCGGGCATGTTCGAGGACTGGAAGGCGGTTCGCCGCCGATACCAGCGGTTCACGCCCGAGGACGAGCGGGCCCACCACTGCGTGGCCTGCGGTGCCTGCGAGGAGGTCTGCCCCCAGGGGATCTCGATCATCGAGGAGCTTCGGAGGGCCCACGAGGAACTGGGGTGAGGCCGCCGGCGCCCGCGGCAAATTCCGGCACGACATCGGAGTTTTGACCGCGGGCCCCCGTGCCTGGTAGAAAGGGCCGACACCCGCCCGGCGGCGGGTGGGGAGGTGGCGCGTGCAGGCCCTGGACCAGCAGGTGCTTCGGGTCGATGCGGCGGGGATCCCCCTGGAGTGGGTCGACTACCAGGAGGCGGTGCGGCTCTACCACCTGGGGCGGGTGGTGTTCGCCCTGGGCCGCACGGTCTACCGGATCCGGGGCGGGGTGAACGCCCGCACGGGGGAGCGCAGCGAGATCGCCGTCCAGGCCATCGTGGCCACCGCCTCCGACCGCCGGGCCATCCAGAAGGCCCTGGCCCGGTACACCCCGCCCCTCTCCAACGCCACCCTGTTCCGCCGCGACGCCTACCTGTGCCTCTATTGCGGCCGGCGGTTCCGGCGCAAAGACCTCTCCCGCGACCACGTGACCCCCCTGAGCCGGGGCGGCACCGACACCTGGAACAACGTGGTCACCGCCTGCAAGCGCTGCAACCACCGAAAGAGCGGCCGCACCCCCGAGGAGGCCGGCATGCAGCTCCTCGCGGTGCCCTTCACCCCCAGCCACGCCGAGTACATCTATCTCCAGGGCCGCCGGGTGCTGGCCGACCAGATGGAGTTCCTGCTCCACCACATCCCCCCCACGAGCCCCTTCCACGAGCGGCTG
>NZ_BAAHFQ010000207.1:0-4517 GCF_054681715.1 Deferrisoma sp. | reverse complement strand
TTGCCGGCCTCGACCCAGTTCGAGAACGAGGGCTCGGTCACGGCCACGGCCCGGCAGCTCCAGTGGCGCTACAAGGTCATGGAGCCGCTGTACGACTCCAGGCCCGACCACGAGATCATGTTCGCCCTGACCGAACGCCTCGGGTTCGGCAAGGAGTTCCGGGGCAAGATCGAGACGTGGCCCGACGACTGCGTGAACGAATGGCGAAAGGGGCTCCAAACCATCGGGTACCTGGGGCAGACCGTCGAACGGCTCAAACGTCAGCGCGACAACGCCCACACCTTCGACCTGGTGACCCTGCGCGCCAACGGCGGCCCGTGCGACGGGGAGTACTACGGGCTGCCCTGGCCGTGCTGGAACGAGAAGCATCCGGGCACCCCGATCCTCTACGACATGTCGAAGCCGATCATGGAGGGCGGGCTCCCGTTCCGGGCGCGGTTCGGCACCGAGTACAAGGGCCGGGACCTCCTGGCCGCCAAGGGGGTGACCATGCCCGGGAGCCAGGCCGAGGGCGGCTACCCGGAGTTCCAGGACGTGGTGCCCGGCACCAACTGGAAGACCGATCTCACGAACAAAACGATCGAGGCGGCTCTGGCGAAAGGCATGGCCCCGTTCGGAAACGCCCGGGCCCGGATGTACGTGTGGACCTTCCCCGATCCGGTGCCCGTGCACCGGGAGCCCATCCACACCCCGCGGCCCGACCTCATCGCCGACTACCCCACCTACAAGGACCAGAAGATGCAGTACCGGTGCTTCACCCCGTTCGAGGGGGTCCAGTCGGGGGAGGCGTGCAAGGAGTACCCGCTCATCCTCACCACCGGGCGGATCGTCCACCACATGGGCGGCGGCGCCGAGACCCGGGGCAACCGCTGGCTCTCGGAGCTCGCCCCGGAGATGTACGCCGAGGTGAACCCCAGGACCGCCAACGACTACGGCCTCCTCGAGGGCGACTGGATCTGGGTGGAGAGCCCCCAGAAGGGCCGGATCAAGGTGCGGGTGAAGGTCACCCACCGGGTGGACGAGCACACGATCTTCCTGCCGTACCATTTCGGCGGGGTGTTCGAGGGCGTGAGCAAGGCCGATCGCTTCCCGGAAGGGACCGCGCCGTTCGTCCTGGGCGAGTCCGCCAACGTGGTCACCAACTACGGCTACGACGTGGTGACCCAGATGCAGGAGACCAAGACCGGCCTGTGCCAGATCTCCAAGGCCTAGGAGGTGCCCCATGGCCCGGCTGAAATTCCTTTGCGACGCGAACCGGTGCATCGCCTGCGACGGCTGCACCGTGATGTGCAAGAACGCGAACGATGTGCCCCGGGGCACCTTCCGCCGCCGGGTCATCACGATCAACGAGGGGCAGGACGGCGAGGCGAGTATCTCCATCTCGTGCATGCACTGCTCGAACCCGCCCTGCGCCGCCGTGTGCCCTGTGGAGGCGTTCTACCAGACCGACGACGGGCTGGTGCTCCACTCCAAGGACAAGTGCATCGGGTGCGGGTACTGCCTGTTCGCCTGCCCCTTCGGCGCGCCGAGCTTCCCGAGCGGAGCCCCCTTCGGGGCCAAGGGGGTCATGGACAAGTGCACCTACTGCGCCGGGGGCCCCGAGGAAGACCTTTCGGAGGCCGAGCGGCGAAAGTACGGCGCCAACCGGCTCGCCGAGGGGAAGCTCCCGGCCTGCGCCACGGCCTGCGCCACGAAGGCGCTCCTGGCCGGGGAGGCCGACGAGATTTCCCGGATCTACCGGAAACGGGCCGTGGAGCGGGGCTCCGAGGCGAACGCCTGGGGGTGGAAGCGGGCCTACGGGAAGAGCCTGTAACGGGCAAGGGGCGGCCCCTTGGGGGCCGCCCCGGTGGGAGGGAACGCGCATGACCCTGCGACGAACCGCCGCGGCCCTCGCGTTCGCGGTGCTCGGGCTCTGGGCCGGGGGAACCCCGGCCGCCGGGCCCGCCCCCGATCTGGCCGACGGCCGCTACCCCTACCTGGCGCCTTCGGGGGAGGAGAACCCGCTGGTGGCCCGCTGGGTCGCACTGGCCCGGGCGATGCCCGACTGGAAGGACAAGGCCAAAGCGGCCCACTACCGGTTCCCACCGGGCAAGGACGGCCGGAAGTGCGACCAGGCCGACTGCCACCCCGGGTTCCGGGACGACTTCGTCGAGAAACTGCTCGCCTTGCCCGACGGCCCCGACCGGCAGGGGGCCCGGGAACCCCGCCAGGGGCTCGAGCGCTGCGGGGACTGCCACGGATGGGACCGGATTCGGCGACGCACCGCGGCGTGCCGGCTCCATTTTCGGGAAACCGACCGGGTCGAGTGCACCTCGTGCCACCTGGAGGGCCCCAAGGTGCTCGAACCCCGGGGGGAGAAGAAAACCGCGGTCGTGCGGGACCTGCGCCCGGCCCGCGCCTGGCCCGCCCACGAACTCACCAAGGACGAAAAGGCCATCGCCTGCGACAGATCCTGCCACGCGCCCCAGAACCCCTTCGGGGTGGAGCGGGTCTGCACCGATTGCCACGGCGAGGGCAAGCTCGAGGTCCCGCGGCTGGCGGCGGCCGGCGTCCTCGTGCACGCCACGGACCCCAGGAGTCCCTGGCCCCGGCTCACCGACCGGTTCTTCGTCGGACTCACCGTTGTCGTGACCGCGGCCCTCTTGGCCCACATCCTCTTGGACATCGTGCGTTCCCGCAAGGAGGAGGACCGATGAGCCAACGGGAGGTTCAGCGGTTTCCGCCCGGGTTCGTGTGGCAGCACGCCCTTCTGATGATCACCTTCACCGTGCTCGCGGTCACAGGCATGCCGCTCAAATGGCACTGGTGGGGGATGATCCGGGTCCTGGGGGGGTACGAGGTGGTCCGGTGGATCCACCGGGCGAGCGGGGTGGTGATGCTCGGCCTGGGGCTGGTCCACGTGGCCCCCGCCCTCTGGCACCAGGCGCGCACCGGCCGGCGCGGGGGGCTCTGGCCCTCGATGCGGGACGTCCGGGACATGCTCCACGACACCCGGTTCCTCCTGGGCCTCGAGCCCCAGCGGGCCCGGTACCCCCGGTACAGCTACATCAACAAGTTCGACTACTGGGGCGCCTTCTGGGGGGTGGCGATCATGGCCGGCTCCGGGCTCATCCTGTGGTTTCCGAGGTCGTTTTCCGACTTCGTGATCCATATGGGATACATCGCCCACACCGACGAGGCGCTCCTTGCGGTGATCGCGATCTTCATCTGGCACCTCTACCACGTGCACACCTACCACGGCCGGCCGAGGCTCAACCGGGTGTGGCTGACGGGCAGGATCTCCCTGGAGGACCTGCGGCGCGAACACCCCGAGGAGTACGACGAGCTCGTGCGAACCGGCCGCCTCGGGGAGCCGGGCTGATCCATGGCGAATCCCCAGGACGGACTCTCCCCCCGGCTGGCGCAGGAAGCGTGGCTGTGCTCGTGTAACGGCACCGTCCCCCTGCCCCGCCCGGCCGATCTGCCCGAGGGCCTCCGGCTCCGGGGGTTCCGGCTCCTGTGCCGCCAGGATCTTCCGGCCCCCGAAGCGCCCGTGTTCGTCGGGTGCGCCCGGGGGACCGGCCGGCTCCTGGCCGACTGGGAGGCGCAGGGGCTATCCCCCGGCCGGGTCGTGGCCTGGGACCTCCCCCCGGCGCTCGTCGGCCGGCCCGGTGCCGCGACCCGGCGCCTCGCCGCCGCGGCCGCCGCAGCCGGGACGAACCTCGCCGCCGCGGCCCTCCCCCCGGCCGAGCGCGAACTTCCCCCGCTTCCTCGGGTGGCCGTGCTGGGGCCCGGAGGCCTGGGGGTCGCGCGCACCCTGGCCGGGGTGGCCGAGGTGGTTTGGATCGCGCCCGGCGCCCGGCCTGGGAGGGGCTGGAACGCCCTTCCCGCCCAACCCGTCCGGGTCGACGGGCGGGCCGGGGCATTTCGGATCGGCCTAGCCGTCCCCCACCCGGTGGACCCTTGGTCCTGCGTCGGGTGCGGCGCCTGCGCCCAGGCCTGCCCCACCGGGGCCTTGGACCCGGAACTTCGGTTTTCCCCCGAGCGCTGCGACGGGTGCGGCCGGTGCGAGGCGGCCTGCGGCCCGGCGGCCGCCCTGGACCTCCGCCGCCCCCCGGCGGTGGCGGCCGACCAGGTGATCTGGCCCGGCGGGACGGATCCACCACGCCCCGGTCTGTTCCTGCCGGCGGGCCCGGACGGGGTCTCCGCGGCCATCGTCGAGGCCCTCGCCCTGGCGGCGGGAACGGTCGCGTGGGACACCGTGGGCCCTCCCCCGGAAGCCTGCGCCCACCGCGCCGCCCGGCTCGGGGGCTGCTCCCGGTGCCTCGAGGTCTGCCCCACCGGGGCGTTGCGGGACCGGGCCGGTTCGCTCGACCGGGACCCGCTCGCCTGCTCCGGGTGCGGGGCGTGTGTGGCCGCCTGCCCCACCGGGCAGATGGACTCGAGGCCCTGGCCCCGGGACGCCCTGGCCCAGGCCCTCGAGTCCCTCGGCCGGGCCGGGATTCCCCTTCACCTGCGGTGCCGCCACGCCGAGGAGG
>NZ_BAAHFQ010000206.1:0-4641 GCF_054681715.1 Deferrisoma sp. | reverse complement strand
CGGGCCTCTTCATTGACGTCGACCATCGTGTCTTCCCTCCTTGCCGCAGGTTGACCGCTACGGCTCTGGAGGATGACGCGGTGGTCTTTTCGTTTGCAAGGGCCCATGCCCTTCTTACACCACGTGTCTGGACTCTACTCGCGAACCTCTGGCGCACAGGCAGTTCCGTGGAGGTTCGCGGTCAGGGCCTAACTGCCCGCAATCCGACGGAAAACCCTCTGCGACCCACGGCGGCGAACTCCTGTGAAACCGACCCTGTTCACCCAAGCGGTATGGGTCCGCGGAAACGGGCTGGGAACCCGGCGTCGCAACGATGGTTTTGGGGCGGGCGGTTGCAACCGGTACCGGAAGTGATGGGTCGTTGGGACGTCGAAAAGCAGGAGCGGCTCCTCCGGGACCTGGTGTTGCAACCGGTACCGGAAGTGATGGGTCGTTGGGACTGGGGCCCGTTTTGCCCCCCTGGGGGGGTAGGCAGTTGCAACCGGTACCGGAAGTGATGGGTCGTTGGGACCGTTGGGGATGTAGGTGATGGGCACCCCCTGCCCGGGTTGCAACCGGTACCGGAAGTGATGGGTCGTTGGGACGATCACCCGAGCGTGTACGCCGAGATCCAGGCGTTGCAACCGGTACCGGAAGTGATGGGTCGTTGGGACAAAATGAGGGCCTCCACAGTCGCCGTATCGACCAACGAGGTTGCAACCGGTACCGGAAGTGATGGGTCGTTGGGACGAGCACCACCCCGGCAGGTGGAACCCCACGCTCACCGTTGCAACCGGTACCGGAAGTGATGGGTCGTTGGAGGCCGGAGAAGAACTGACAAGGGCGCCGAGCAAATCGTAGGGCAGGACGCCATACCTAGCGTAGGCCCGGCGCTCTGGAAAGAGGGGGGGGTGCATGCCAACCCGGGCGATCAAGTTCAGACTCGTTGTTCCCCGCGATGACTCCCCCGAGTCCGTCCGCGCTCGAAGGGCCCTTTGGGCCACCCACCTTTTTGTGAACCGCGCCGTTGCCCATTACGAAAACCTGCTGCTGGAGATGCGGCAGGCCGACGTGTGCGTGGGGCAGACCCCCGAGGGGGAGGACGAGATCGCCCCGGCCGCCGTATGGAAGAACCGCCTCGAACAACGGCTTCGCGACCGGGGCGTACCGCCCGAACGCCGCCAGGAAGCCTGCGAACTGTTGCGGGAGTTTTACGGCCACATCGTGGCTTCCAGCCGGGACCCCGGCCGGGGAAGCGCCCAGGATGCCCGCAACTATCACGACCTCCTGGTGTCGGCCGGCTCGGCCTCGGGCCAGGCCGACGAACACCTGCTGGCCGTGTTCGACCCCGTGCTCCAGCGGTATCGAACCGGCGACGGCTGGCGGGAACCCGACGAGGCGTGGGCCGAGGAAGCCCGGGGCATCCTGGCCTCAAACGAGGAACTTCTCAACCGCACGGGCCGCCCGCCCGCATGGCTCGTGAGCTATCAGAACGGCGACCCAGGGTGGCCGCTTCGCCTGTTTTCGGACCTCCAGGGGAAGTGGTCGGGCGACGTTCTTCTCAAGGCGCGGTTGAGAGCCCTCGGTGTGGTGCCGCTGGCCGCCCCCTTTGGTGAAGGGCTGATCCGGGGTACCCGCGGCAACCTCACCAAGTACGAGCGCATGGCGTTCGCCCTTGCCGTAGGGCACCTGAACCCTTGGGAGACGGGGGGCCACAGAGCCCGGGTCGCGTACCAGGAGCGGCTCGACCGCCTCGTCCGTTGGGATGAGCGGTGGGCGGAGCCGCTTGCCGACGCCCTGGCGGCGATTCGACGCTACGAGGAGGAGCGAACCCTGGCCCTGGAACGGTTGGCCGAGGGGCTGGGCGCGGCGCCGCGCTATCGGGTGGGCTTTCGGGAACTGCGGGGCTGGCCGCGCGTGCGCGAGTGGCTGCTAGCCCATCCGGGCGCGCCGCTGGATGAGCGCAAGAGGTTTCTGGCCCAACTGCAAGCCGAAAATCCCCGAAAATTCGGCGGGGCGGAACTGCTCGCTTGGCTCGCGCATCCCGATCAGGACTGGCTCGTGCGGCACCCCGCGGGCGACGCGGTGCAGACCGTGGCCGAACGGAACTACCTCGAGCGGCTCCTGGAGCGTACCCGCCAGCACCCCGTGTTCACGTTCGCCGAGGCGCGCGAACATCCCCGGTTCGCTGAGTTCGACCCCCCGAAAAACCAAAACCAGCCCCCCTACGACCTGGCAAGCCCGGAACCCGGCAAACTCACCCTCACCATTCGGTTGCTAACCCCGGCGGACGGCGACCCCTCGGGTCCGCTGGAGGAACAGGACTTCACTTTCCTCCTGGCTCCATCCGGGCAGGCCCGCGGGGCCGTGGTGGAGGAGGTGCGGACGGGGCGCACGAGAGGCACCCGTCGGGACCTGGTGCTCCGGCGCCGCACCCAGGACCGCCTCGGGGAAACGGCGGCAACGGTGGCCGGGGCGGCTCTCCTGTTCGACCGGGGCCACACCGAGAGGACGGGGGAGGAGGCCCTGGCCGACGGCGCCGTGGGCCCCGTGTACTTCAAGGTGGCCCTCGATGTGGTGCCCGAAGCCGGAGAAGAAGCGTTCCGCAACCGGAAGACCACGAAGGCATGGTTCGACTCTTCTCTGGGGGAGCGAATAAGTGCCAAGGGGCGGGACAGAGCTCCGACCGCCCCCACCCGCGTGCTCGCCGTGGACCTGGGCTTGCGCTCGGCCGCGGCCATTGCGGTGTACGAGGTGGAACCCGCAACGGGGGCCGACGGGGCTGTGTCGGCGACGCCGGCGTACCGGCTCGAACGAAGCGCCGTGCTTCGACTGCCCGGAGAGGAAACAGACAAGGACGAGCTGGCCCGGCGCCGGGAGGCCGACGACGAACTGTTCGCGGTACGGCGGGAGATCCGCCGGCTTGGCACGTTTCGGCGGATCTGCCTCATGGAAACCCCGGAGGAGCGGCGTGAGGCGCTCGCCGCGCTCCGGGCCGACGACGAGGCGTCGGGGGAGCGGTTTCCCTTCCGGGACGAGGACCTCGCCGAGCTATGGGGCGTGGCCGGGGCTCCGACGCCCCGGTGGCGCGACGCAGCCTTTCGACTCTACCGGGAGGCCGAACGAAGGCTCGGGGAGCGCATCGCCCAGTGGCGCAGGCGGACCAGGGAACTCCGGACCAGAGGGGGCGGGAAGAGCGCGTGGGCGGTGGAGCATCTCGAACGGGTGTACCGGACCCTTCTCGCCTGGCACCGGCACCAGCCCCCTTGGAGGCCCGAGGTCCAGCGGCTGGACCGGGAGCGCTTCGGCTCGGTGGCCCGAAGGCTCCGGGAACACTTCGTGAACCTCCGGGAGGACCGCGCCAAGACGACGGCCGACCTCATCGTGCAGGCCGCCCGGGGGCTGGTGTACGAGGACGGCCGCTGGACCCAAAGGTTTGACCCCGTGGACCTGATCGTGTTCGAGGACCTCACCCGCTACCGGTTCCGCACCGACCGGCCCCGGGCGGAGAACCGGCAACTGATGCGGTGGATGCACCGGGAGGTCCGGCGACTGGCCGAGATGCAGGCAGAGGAGTACGGCATCGCCGTTGCCGAAACAGGCGCCGCCTTTTCGAGCCGTTTCGACGCCACGACCGGGGCGCCCGGCGTACGATGCCGGGCCCTGACCGCCGAAGACGTGGCCCAACTACAGGCCGGGGCCGCCCCGTGGCTGGTGCCCGCCCTGGAAGCCGTCGGAATCCCCCCGGAGGAGGTGAGGCCGGGAACGCTCGTGCCCACGGGCACGGGGGAACTCCTGGCGTACCTGAAGGCGGGCGGACTCGGCGTCAAGCACGCCGACATCAATGCGGCGCAAAACATCGGGCGGCGATACATCACAGGGCACAGCGACCCGGTACGCTTGGCGGTGCGCCCCCTAGAGACAAGGGACCACGGGACGGTCTACGTGAACCCTGCGCCGGGGAAACGGCTTCAAGGGGCGTTGGGGGCGGCCGCCGTCGCGCTGGTCTCCTGCGGTGATGGAGCGGACGGCTACGAACTCAGGGGGTTCCGAACCGTGGCCGAGTGCGCCCGTTTCCTGGACGTCTCACGACAAGCCCTGGGAGCGGGGGTGGAGGATGCCGAGGAATCGGGGGGCACCAGACAGGACGCGTCCGACGCCGACCTCGAACTGGACGCCATCGAAGAGGCGCAGGCCGAGCGGATGGGCGAACGCACCACATTCTTCCGGGATCCGAGCGGCCAAGTGGCCGGAGGCCGCTGGCTACCCGCCAAAGAGTTCTGGGGGCGGGTGGAACGAACGGTAGCGAATCGGCTCGCCGACAGACTACCAGCCTCGGGATCCCCGGGTTCTGGACCCGCGAACGGCGAGAGACTCCCTGCGGCAGGCTGAGGCCTCCCGACGACACGAGTGGGGAACGGATTCCAGGAGGGGAAGGAAGGGAGGCTTCGGGTTTTTCCACCTTGGCCCGCGTCGGGGACTGTCCAACGGCCCACCAGAAGGGGCACGTTCTCAGGGCACAAGAAGAAAGGGCTTACGGGGTCAGCCCGTAAGCCCTTAGTTTTCGTGGTGGAGCCGATCGGGATCGAACCGACGACCTCTTGAATGCCATTCAAGCGCTCTCCCAGCTGAGCTACGGCCCCACGAGAGAATCGGCTTTTT
>NZ_BAAHFQ010000205.1:0-4684 GCF_054681715.1 Deferrisoma sp. | reverse complement strand
GACCTCCGATCGTGTAGGTGGTTCCAACCCACAGGATCGGCCGCATGGCGGCGACTCTTTCTTTGGAACCATGGCGATCATGTCGAAAGGGGTTGCTCGACCTCCACCCCCGGGCACCTAACGATTTGCCGGAAGAACCTTAATAAAGCGATTCAGGCGTTGTGACGGCGCGGCGAGGTGAGGGGCCGCACCCGGCTCTCCACCAGTCCCCCACCCGCGGGTTTCCGTAGCGACGATGGGGATCCGGCCGTATTTCCGTTGGTGTTCGTAGTCTTTATGCGAACCGGCCACCTCGCGGCCCGTCGGAGCTTCCAGCTTTCTAGCCTCCCCGCCTCCCAGCTTCCCCGCCTAAATCACCTCCCCCCGCCGGTCGATGAGCGTCCGGTCGCCCGCGAGCACCACGCCGGTGTCGAGGTCGATCTGGGGCAGGGCCTCGGCCACGAAAAGCTCCGCCAGCGCCTCGCGCTCCGGGTCGGCCAGGGCGTCGCGCAGGAGCAGGTACCCCGTGAGGACCAGGGTCTCGGTGTGGCACAGGCGCCGGGCCATGAGGTCCTGGTAGTCGGCCTCTCGCCGTTCGGCCACGTAGGCCACGGCCCGCCGGAGCTTCGCCCGGGCCTCGGCGAGGGCCCCGGCCAGGTCCCCGAGGCGGCCCCCGTACCCGAGCCCCGCGAGCTCGTCCACCAGGGGATCGAGCACCCGGTTCATCACCCCGCCCAGGGCCGCCACGTACTGCAGTTGCGTGGTCCCCTCGTAGATGTTTGTGACCCGGGCGTCCCGGCAGTGGCGCTCCACCTCGTAGTCCTTCATGTACCCGCTCCCGCCGTGGACCTGGAGGCTGTCGTAGGCCACCTGGTTCGCCACCTCGGTGGAGTAGGCCTTGGTAAGCGGCGTCAGGACCGAGGCGATCCGGTCCCAGCGCTTGGCCGCGGCCTCGTCGCCGGCGCGCTCGCACCCGTCCCGGAGGTCCACGTACCGCGTGGTCTCGTACAGGAGGGCCCGGGCCGCGTTCACCCGCACCCGCGAGCGCACGAGCATCTCATAGACCGCCGGGAACTCCTCGATGGCCCGGCCGAACTGGCGGCGGTTCGCCGCGTACTCCCGGGCCGAGCGGTAGGCGGCCTCGGCGATGCCCACGGCCTGGGCGCTCACCCCCACCCGGGCTCCGTTCATGAGCGACATGACGTACCGGGTGAGGCCCCGCCTCCGGGCGCCCACGAGCTCGGCCGGAGCGTCGTCGAACTCGATCTCGCAGGTGGGCGAGCCGTGGAGCCCCATCTTCTCCTCGATCCGCCGCACCCGCACCCGGGGCCCGGCCTCGCACACGAACAGCGAAAGCCCCCGGCCGTCGCGGGTCCCCTCCTCGGACCGGGCCAGCACCAGGAGGATCCGGGCGCACCCGTTGGTGATGAACTGCTTGGTGCCGGTCAGCCTCCACTGCCCGGTCTCCGGGTCCTGCCGGGCCCGGGTCCGCACGGCCTGGAGGTCGCTTCCGGCGTCGGCCTCGGTCAGCGCCATCGCGCCGTCGGCCTCGCCCGAGGCGAGCCGGGGCAGGTAGCGCTCCCGCTGCTCCTCGGAGCCGAACCGGTGGATCGTCTCCCCGATCTCCTGGAGCCCCACCAGGTTGTGGAGGCTCGCGTCGGCCCGGGCCACCATCTCCATCATCAGGTTGTAGACCGTGTTGGGGAAGTTGAGCCCGCCGTACCGTCGCGGCAGGGTGACCCCCAGGAGCCCGGCCTGGCGGAGGTCCTCGAGGCTCTGGCGTGTCCCCTCGGCCAGGCACACCTCCCCGTCCGCGAACCGCACCCCCTCCCGGTCCACCTGCCGGGCCCGGGGGTGGATCTTCCGGGCGCACAGCTCCCCCACCATGGCGAGCACGGCCTCGTAGAGCCCGAGGGCCTCGTCGTAGCTCCCCGGGGCCTCGGGGTACTCGGCCCCCTCGGTGAAGTCCCGCTCCCTGAGGCGCACGGCGTGCGCGAGGTCGGCCTGTCGGAGCCGGAACGCGAGATCCGGGGTGTCGAGGAAAAAGTTCTCGGCCATGGGGCTCCTCCCGGAAGCGGGGTTTGAGGTCGGTGGGGCGCTTGTAGCACCGCCCCGGCCCATGGTCAAACGAGGGCCCGGGGTTTTGCGCGGCGGGCGAGGCTCGGGTATCTATGGGCGAGCAACCCCGGAACTCCCCAGGAGGAACGACGCGTGGAACGCATGACCAGGGTGTTGGAGCACTACGGGTACGGGCCCGAGGACGAGGCCCGGCGGCAGCGGTTGCGGGAGATCCTGGAGCCCGAGGCCGACCGGTTCAGCGAGGCGTTCTTCGCCCACCTGGCCGCCGACCCCTACACGAAAGGGTTCTTCCCCAGCCCCGAGGCCGAGGCCCGTCGAAAGGCCACCAGCCGGGCCTGGCTCGTGGCCCTTTTGAGGGACCCCCTGGACGGGGGCTACCTCAAGCGGCTTCGCCGGGCGGGCAAGACCCACGTGGACATCGGGCTTCCGGGCCACTACGTGGCCGCCGCCATGAGCTTCACCCGGGCGTACCTGGAGGAGCGGGTGTGGGAGGCGGTGGCCGACCCGGCCGAGGCCCGGGCCCTCACGGGCACCCTCCACAAGCTGTTGGACCTCAGCCTCGACGCCATGACCGAGGCCTACCGGGAGGAGGAGCTCCGGCGGGTGTTCCTGTCGAAGCGGGTGGAGACCGGGCTGATCCGGTGGGTCGAGCGGGTCACCTACGGGCTCAACCTGCTTCTCGTGGTGGGGCTCGTGGCCATGACCGTGGCGATCACGGCGCTCTTCGTCTCGGACGTGGTGGAGGTGGCCACCGGGCGGATCGACGTGGGGGTGGTCCGGGCCCTGGGGTCGCTCCTCATCCTCTGGATGATGATCGAGCTTCTGCACGCCGAGGTGCGCTACCTGCGGGGCGGGCACTTCACCCTGCGGGTGTTTCTGGAACTCGCCCTGGTGGCCTTCATCCGCAAGCTCTTCGTCGCGGCCCTGGAGAAGACGAACGCGGTGGATTTTGCGCTGCTCCTTGCGGCCCTCGCCGTGCTCGGGGGGCTCTTCATCCTGATCGCCCGGGCGGAGCGCTCGGGCTCCGGGCCGGGATGATCCGGCTCCGGTTCTCGGCCCGGGAAACGAAAACGGGTTGCCGGCCGTCCGGCAACCCGTTGCGTCGTCGTGGCGGAGGTGGATGGGAATCGAACCCACCGGCGACGCTGTTCACGCCGCCCACCGGATTTGAAGTCCGGGAGAGCCACCAGTGCCCTGGCCACCTCCGCGGCGCATTGTAGGGGGGGCGGGGGAGTCGGTCAACGGGGAACCGTTCCGGTGGGCCCCTGGGGCCTTGGTGCGACATGTTGGCAGGCGCCGGAGCCGATGCACGCGCTCGCGGCCGGCCCGGGCTCGGCGCCCGGATCGCCAGAGGGATTCGCGTCCGCGCGTCCGCACGTCCCAGCGTCCAAACGTCCAAACGTCCAAACGTCCGCACGTCCCAGCGTCCGAGCGGCACAGGAGATAGAGCCGTGACGGGATTCGCGATCACGTTCCTGGCGGTGGCGGCCTACGGGGCCGTCCATTCGCTGCTCCTTTCGGAGCCGGCCCGCCGGGCGGTGCGGGCCGCCGTGGGGGAGGCGGCCTACCGGGGCTCGTTCCGGCTCGGCTACAACGCCCTGGCCGCCGTTCTCTTGGTGCTCCTGATCGCGGGGATCGCCCGGCTGCCCGACCGGGAGATCCTGCGCCTCGGCGGCCCGGCCGCCTGGCTCCTCTGGGGGGTGCGGCTCGCCGGCCTGGGCCTGATCGGCCAGTGCGTCCGGCGGGTGGGATGGGGGCGGTTCCTGGGGTGGGACCACTTCCGGGCCTGGCGCCGGGGGGAGGAGCCCCCGGGCACCGGCATGGAGGCCGGGGACCTCGTGGTGGAAGGCCCCTACCGGTACGTGCGCCACCCCATGTACGCCGCGGGCCTGGTGGTGGTGTGGGCCGACCCGGTGTGGACCGCGAACCGGCTCGCCTTTGCGCTGGCCGTGTCCGCCTACCTCTGGATCGGGGCGTGGCACGAGGAGCGCCGGCTCGTGGAGGCGTTCGGGGAGGCGTACCGCCGGTACCGGCGGGAAACCCCGGCGTTCCTTCCCCGGTGGCCGGGAGGGCGGCGGGGGTGACCTGGGCCGCGCTTTCGCTTGCGAGCGCGCTCGCCTGGTCGCTCGCGGATCTCTTCGCCAAGCGGGCGCTCGCGACCCTGCCGCCGGTGCGGGTGGCCTGGGTCCGCACGGCCCTGGCGCTCCCGGTGCTCGCCGCCGTGGCCCTGGGCACCGGGGTGACCCGGCCCGACGGCGTCTTCTGGGCCGCCTTCGCCTGCGCCCTGCCCCTCGAGATCGCCGCGGCGCTCCTCTACCAGCACGCCCTCCGGGCCTCGCCCCTGGGGCTCGCCGCGCCGTACCTCGCGTTCACCCCCGCGTTTCTCGTGTTCACCGGCCGGTGGATCCTGGGGGAGGTGCCGGCCGGCCCGGCCTACCTGGGCATCGGGTTCGTGTGCCTGGGGGGGTATCTCCTCCACCTGGAACCCGGCCTCGGGTGGGCCGAGCCGCTGCGGGCCCTGGCCCGGGAGCGGGGGAGCCGGCTCATGCTGGCCGTGGCCGCCCTCTACAGCGTGACCTCGGCCCTGGGGAAGATCGCGGTGGTGCACTCCGACCCGGTCACGTTC
>NZ_BAAHFQ010000204.1:0-4790 GCF_054681715.1 Deferrisoma sp. | reverse complement strand
GGGGCTCCGCACCGGGGCGCTCCCGCTCGTCGTGGGCACCCACGCCCTCATCCAGGAGTCCGTGGCGTTCCACCGGCTGGGGTTCGTGGTGGTGGACGAGCAGCACCGGTTCGGGGTGCTCCAGCGGGCCGGGCTCCTCCGGAAGGGCGAGAACCCCGACCTCCTGGTGATGACCGCCACGCCCATCCCCCGGAGCCTTTCCCTCACCGTGTACGGCGACCTGGACCTCTCGGTGATCGACGAGCTCCCCCCGGGCCGCCAGCCCATCGCCACCCGGGTCGTCCGGGAGAAGGACCTGCCCCGGGTGTACGCCTTCGTGCGCGACCAGGCGGCCCGGGGCCGGCAGGCCTACCTGGTGTATCCCTTGGTGGAGGAGAGCGAGGCCCTGGACCTCAAGGCCGCCACCACCATGGCCGAGCACTTCCAGGCCGAGGTGTTCCCGGACCTCAAGGTGGGGCTCCTCCACGGCCGGATGCGGCCCGAGGATAAGGAGGCCGTGATGGGGGCCTTCGCGGCCGGGGAGATCCAGGTGCTCGTGTCCACCACGGTGATCGAGGTGGGGATCGACGTCCCGAACGCCACGGTCATGGTGGTGGAGCACGCCGAGCGGTTCGGCCTGGCCCAACTCCACCAACTGCGGGGCCGGGTGGGCCGGGGCGGCGAGAAGTCCTACTGCGTCCTGGTGGCGGGCCGGGAGACGGGCAAGGACGGCTGGGAGCGGCTGCGGGTGCTCGCCTCCACCACCGACGGGTTCCGGATCGCCGAGGAGGACCTTAGGATCCGCGGGCCGGGGGATTTCCTGGGCACCCGGCAGTCGGGTCTGCCGGATTTCCGCATCGGGAACATCCTGCGGGACGGGCGGCTCCTCCAGACGGCCCGGGACCTCGCCTCCCGGGTGCTGGCCGAGGACCCGGGGCTTGGCTCGGGCCGGTACCCGGCCCTGCGGGAGGCCCTGGAGGACCGCTGGGCCGGCCGCCTGGAGCTCGCCAAGGCGGGGTAGGGCGGGGGACCGACCCTCGCCTCAGGACGCCCTCCGGCTTCCCGACGTCCTAACGTCCTAACGTCCCAGCGTCTCCCCTTCCATCAGCGCCGCCACGATCCGTTCGGCGGCCCGGCCGTCCCAGAGCTCGGGCACCCGGCCGGCCTTGCCCCGGCCGTCGAGGGCCTTGCGGGCCTCGGCCACGATGGCCTCGGGGTCGGTGCCCACCAGGGTGTTCGTGCCCTCCCAGATGGTGACGGGACGCTCGGTGTTCTCCCGGAGGGTAAGGCAGGGGATCCCCAGGGCCGTGGTCTCCTCCTGGAGCCCGCCCGAGTCGGTGAGCACGAGCGCGGCACCCTTCCAGAGGTTCAGGAAGTCCAGGTAGCCCAGGGGTTCGGTCACGTAGAGGCCGGGGGCGAGGGGGGCGTCGGCCGGCGGCAGGGGCCGGAACGCCTCGTCGATCCCGAACTCGCGGGCCATTTTCCGGGTGCGGGGGTGGATCGGGAACACGATGGGGATCTCCCGGGCCACGGTCTCGATGGCCCCCAAGAGCCGGGTCAGCACCTCGCGGCGGTCCACGTTGCTCGGCCGGTGCAGGGTGAGCACACCGTAGCGCTGCCCCGGTGCCACCAGGGGCTCGAGCCCGAGGCGCGGCAGCCGCTCCACCTGGTGGAGCAGGGTGTCGATCATCACGTTCCCCACGAACCGGATCTTCTCGGGCGGCACCCCCTCGGCCCGGAGGTTCTCGTCGGCGTCGCGGCTCGTGGTGAACAGCAGGTCGGCCACGGCGTCGGTCACGAGCCGGTTGATCTCCTCGGGCATGGTGCGGTCGCGGCTCCGGAGCCCGGCCTCCACGTGGCACACCCGGATGCCCATCTTCACGGCCACCAGGCTCGCCGCCATGGTGGAGTTCACGTCCCCCACCACGAGCACCCAGTCGGGCCGCTCCGCCTCGCACACCTTCTCGAACCGCAGCATCACGTGGGCCGTCTGGTAGGTGTGGGAGCCCGAGCCCACCTCCAGGTCCACGTCGGGCGGCGGGATCTCCAGGTCCTCGAAGAACGCCCGGTACATGCGCTCGTCGTAGTGCTGGCCGGTGTGGACGAGCCGGTGCTCGATGGGGCGGTCCGGGTGCTCGGCGTTCCACCGGCGGATGGCCCGCACGATCGGCGCGATCTTCATGAAGTTGGGCCGGGCGCCCACGACGAGCAGAATCTTCATGGGGTCTCCTGTGCCGAACGGGGTGCGAAGGGGAAAGGACGGCTTACGCCCCCCGGGGCGAAAACCGGGCCCAAGGGTGCCACACCGGCGCCCTACGCGGCAACCGAAACCCCCGGTCTTTCTTGACTTAGGGGGGGGCGTCGGGTAAGAAGGGCGCCCGTCGGAGGGCGGCGTGGCGATCTGGGCGATCGGCGACGTGCACGGGTGCCGGGACCGGCTGGAAGAGCTCTGGAAGCGGCTGGGGCCGGGGCGGGACGACACCGTGATCTTCCTGGGGGATCTGATCGACCGGGGCCCGGACCCGGCCGGGGTGATCCGGTTCGTGCGGGAGCGTTCGGCCGACGCGCGGGTGGTGGCCCTGCGGGGGAACCACGAGGACCTGTGCCTCACCTGGCACCGCACCCGGGACCCGGCCGACCGGGACCTGTGGATGTGGAACAAGGGATACACCACCCTCGAGAGCTACGGGTTCGCGCCGGGGGACCCGGACGCGGCCGTGCCGGCGGGGGACCTCCGGTTCCTGGAGGCCATGCCGCTGTGGCACCGGGAGGGGGAGGTGGTGTTCGTCCACGCGGGGCTCCGGCCGGGGGTGCCCCTGGGGCGGCAGGATCCGCACGATCTCCTCTGGATCCGGGACGAGTTCTACGGGGCGCCGGAGGCGTTCTCCCACCCGGTGGTGTTCGGCCACACCCCGTTTCGCGGGGTGTTCCGGCGCGGCCCCCTGGTGGGCATCGACACGGGTGCCGTGTACGGCGGGAAGCTCACCGCCTACGAACCGTTCGAGGACCGGATCGTCCAGGTCTGAAGGCCAGCGAGGCCGTCAAGCGCGAAAGGGGTGTCTGCCGCCCGGCCGAGAACCGTTCCCACTGACCAAGGAGGACGAAGGGATGTACACGATCACCGACATCATCGCACGGGAAATCCTGGACTCCCGCGGCAACCCCACCGTGGAGGTGGACGTCCACCTGTCCTCCGGCGTGGTGGGCCGGGCCGCCGTTCCCTCGGGCGCCTCCACGGGCGAGCACGAGGCCGTGGAGCTCCGCGACGGCGACGAGGCCCGGTACCTCGGGAAGGGCGTCCTCCAGGCCGTGGAGAACGTGAACTCCTCGATCGCGCCCGAGCTCATCGGCTACGACGTGCGGGACCAGGCGGCCATCGACGCGCGGCTCGTGGAGCTCGACGGCACCCCGAACAAGGAGAAACTCGGGGCCAACGCGATCCTGGGGGTGAGCCTGGCCTGCGCCAAGGCCGCGGCCGATGCCTCCGAGCTGCCGCTGTACCGCTACGTGGGCGGCACGGGGGCGACGCTCCTGCCGGTGCCCATGATGAACATCCTGAACGGCGGGGCCCACGCCGACAACAACGTGGACATCCAGGAGTTCATGGTGGCCCCGGTGGGCGCCTCCTCGTTCCGGGAGGCCCTGCGCATGGGCGCCGAGGTGTACCACAACCTGAAGAAGACCCTGAAGGAGAAGGGCCACCGCACCTCCATCGGCGACGAGGGCGGGTTCGCGCCGGATCTCGGCTCCAACGAGGAGGCCCTCGAGGTGATCCTGGCCGCGATCGAGCGGGCCGGGTACAAGCCGGGGAAGGACGTGCTGATCGCGCTCGATGCCGCGGCGAGCTCCTTCTACCGGGGCGACCACTACTACCTGGCGGCCGAGGCCGAACCCCAAAAGTCGGTGGACGATCTGATCGGGTACTGGGAGCGGCTCGTGGCCAAGTACCCCATCTATTCCATCGAGGACGGTCTCGACGAAAACGATTGGGACGGCTGGAAGAAGATGACCGAGCGCCTGGGCGACCGGATCCAGATCGTGGGTGACGACCTCTTCGTCACCAACACCGAGCGGCTCCGCTCGGGCATCGCCATGGGCGTGGCCAACTCCATCCTGATCAAGGTGAACCAGATCGGCACCCTCACCGAGACCCTGCAGGCCATCGAGATGGCCCACAAGGCCGGGTACACCACGGTGATCTCCCACCGCTCGGGCGAGACCGAGGACACCACCATCGCCGACCTGGCCGTGGCCGCCAACTCGGGCCAGATCAAGACCGGCGCGCCCTGTCGGACCGACCGGGTGGCCAAGTACAACCAGCTCCTTCGGATCGAGGAGAACCTGGGCGCCTCGGCCCGGTACGCGGGCCCGATCGTGGCCGCCCGCCGGGAAGGCTAGAAGGCTGGGAAGCTGGGAAGCTGGGAGGCTGGGAAGCCGCGGAACCGGCGGATCCCGACACCCCCGCCCAGAGGCCAGATTCCGACAGATTTCTGAGGACGGAAGGCGGGCGGGACCGAAAGACGGCAGCTGCGGGGAGGCGCAGAGAGCGGCCAAACGATTCACGATTCACGGCAGTTGAGCCGCCCAGCCGAAGGCTGTTTTCAGAGGTTAGCACAGGCGGCAACGCTGGTATCGCCGGAGGCTTTTACGTCCTAGCGTCCCAGCGTCCGAACGTTCGAACGTCCCAAGTCGGTGCCCCTGCCGCCGGGCCGGGGCGCCTTGTTTTGTCCCTTTACGCTTGCACACACGAGGAGTCTGCCATGGCTGTCGAACGAACCCTTGCCATCATCAAACCCGACGCCACCGCCCGG
>NZ_BAAHFQ010000203.1:0-4791 GCF_054681715.1 Deferrisoma sp. | reverse complement strand
TCCACCACCCGCACGTTCGGCGCCTTCACCAGCCGACCCCGCAACAGGTCCGAGATCACCCGGGCCTCCGCCGCCTCCACCCCCTGGGGCGCGAGTTCGTTCACCACCACCACCACCCGCTCCGCCCGGGCCGGAAACGCCACGGCGAACACGGCCGCCACGACCAGGGTTCGAAGAAGGGGCTTCGGACGCATGGTTGTCTCCCATCCGTACGGAGGCGCGGAACCGGCAAGACCCCGGCCGCGGGCTCAGCGGGCCATGTCCACCAGGGGCCGGGCGAAGTTCACGGGAACGGCCAGGGTGAAGCCGTCGGGGGAACCGGGGGCGCGGCCCGCATCGGTGACCACGCCCACGACACGGCCGGCCTCGTCGTACACAGGTGCACCGGCGTACCCGGCGTAGCGGTCCATGGAGAGTTGAAACAGGCCGCGGTGACGCTCAAGACCGCTCACCACGCCGGCCACCACGGTGTGCTCGTAGGCTTCGCTCACGGGGGTGCCGATGAGGAACACGGCCGCTCCCTTGCGCACGCCCTTGCTGTCGCCGAGGTCGGCGGGGGGGAACGTGCGGCCCGGGGCCGAAACCTTGACCAGGGCCAGGTCGAGTTCCGGGTCGGTCTTGATCACCTGGGCCCGGTACCGCTGGCCGTCGTGGGTCTGGACCACCACCTGGCCGGCCTTCACGGCGGCGGCGCTGGTGAGGAGGTAGCCATCGGGGGTGACGAAGAAGCCCGTGGCGTGGGTCGGACCCGCCCCCGTGTAGGTCATGACCACCACGACTCCCGGGTCGAGGGCCTCGACGAGGGCGGCGCGGCCGCCCCCGGAGGGGAGCGCGGCCCCCTCGTCGGCCGGCGGGGCATCTGGCACCCCTCCGCCCAGTTCGCCTTCGTGGTAGTACAGGACGATCCGGTTCGGGTACGTCGGCCCCTGGGCCACGTAGCGGAAGAAGTCGTCGGCCGCCATGGCCCGCTGCAGGGCCTCTTCGAGGGCCGTCAGTTCTCCGCCGTAGGCCAGCCGGAATACCGCCGTCCGGGTGCGGAAGTCGTAGGCCGAGCGCACCTCGCGCACGCCCTCGATCCGCCCCAGAAGCCCAGAGAACCGGGTGGCCATCACCTTGTAGCGTTGCCCCGAGGTGTTTTTCATGACCACCGCCACCTCGTCGCCCGCTCCCTCGGGCCCGGCGAAGAAGTACTCGAGCCGGCCTTCGGTGAGGGTGCCCATGGCCAGCTTGGCCAGGTCGGGATCGCCCTTCGCCGCCTTCCAGACGGCGTCGTCAATGGCGTACACGCTGCCGCCGGCGTATTCGAACTCGAGGGTCAGGGTGCGGGTGCTCTCGGCGTAGGCCTTGCGCAGTTCGCTCACCCCTTCGAGCGCCGCCACGACGCTGTGGAACCTGCCGGCCACCCGGGCGTAGTCGGCCGGGTCCAGGTTTTTCACCTCGAGGGTCACGTGCCGGGTGTCGGGGGCTTCCTGCAGATAGAAGTAGGCGATGGTCTGGTCCCGGATGGTGTCGGGCACGATCTGCCCGAGCCTCGGGTCGCGCTCGATGGCCTGCCACAGGGCCGCGTCGATCTCGGCCGGCGGCCGGTCGGTGTCGAACCGGTACGACAGGGTGTAGAGGTCGCGGTCGTAGCTCTTGGTCAGGTTCTTCCCGCCCACAGACTTCACGATGCTCTCCAGGGGGGGACCCAACTCCCGGAAGACGCCCGGGGAGATGTTGTGGAACTCCACGGTGAGGCGCACGCTGTCGCCCGCCTTGTACCCCGAGCGGTAGGTGATGACCCTGTCGGTGATGGACTCGAGGGTGCGGGTGGGCACGCGACCACCCGCCTCGAGGGTGTGCCAGATCTTCTCCTCGAGTTCGGCCAGGTCGCCGTCGTAGACGAAGGTGATCACCAGGCGGTCGTCGCCGCCCCCCTCGGCCGGCTGGTAGCGGAACCGAACACCGGAGACGCCCGGCTGCGCCTCGACCGCCTCGCGGTAGGCCACTAGGCGATCGTGGTAGCGGTCGGCGGTGAGGCCCGTGACCACGAGCATCCGGGTTTCGGGCGGCAGGCGCCGCACCACAAACCCCGAAGCCCCCTCGCGGACCACGTCGAAGGCCTGAAACAGCCCGCTGTCGGCCGCGGCCCGGTAGAGGTCGCGGTAGAAGACGTCGGGGGGCGCGGCCGCGTAACCGCGCACGGTGAGCGCCTGGGCGGCCTCGTCGTAGGAGTCGCGCAGGTCCCCCGTCATGCCGGCCGGCCTCGCTACTTTGTCGAGGATCAGATCGCGCTGGGCGAAGTAGTCTTTTTTCGCAAAGCCCTCGAACACGACTTTGACCCGGCCGGGCCGCCCCTCGACCCGACGCACGGCCTCCGAAAGCCCGGCCGTATCGACCCGCGCCGCGAGCGCGGAACACAGCCCCTCCCGCTCGGCGCCAGCCCCATCCGGGCGGAAATCGGAGGTGTGCTCCACCCGGTCCTCGAACACCACCCGACCCGAGTCGGCCGCCACCACCCGCACGACGAGGCCGGTTTTCTGGCGCTTGAGCCCGTACGCCGGGACCTCTTCGATGCCCAGGTCCTCGAGCCACGCCAACGCCACGTACCGGGGGCCGTACTCGTCGTACAGGCGTTTGCGGGCGGCCGCCGTGGGTCCGTTTTTCCCGAAGACCTCGTCGAAGGCGAGGCGCCCCCCCTCGGCCGTGCGGAACACCCGGGCCCGGTAGTCGGCCTCGGGCCCGTCGGCCAGAAACGCGAGTGCGCCGCCCAGGGCCTGCTGAGCCGGCACCTCGAGCGCTTTGTCACCGACGAGCAACACCGCGGTCTGGCCCCAGCACAACGCCCTGGAGCAGACGAGAAGGCCGAGCACCATCACTGCAGATACCGCCCTGTTCTTCATGGACAACCTCCTCCTGGGCCGTGCCCACACCGGATCCGAACCGCGGAACACCCCGCCTCCCAACGGGCCGCTGCTACAGTACCCCGCGCCTGAACCGCCCCCCGAGCCACTTGCGTGGCCCCGCCCAAAAAAGGGCCGTTGCATGCGAAAACCCACCGCAGCACGCAACGGCCCTGACACACTCAGCGAGCAACAACACACAACCGGTTCGATCTTTGTGGCGTGCGCCGCAGATCCCCTCGATTGCGCGGCGTGCGCTTGACTGCGGTACCGGGCACAACCGTTCTATCGCCGGTACCGATGCCGATCAGGCGGGCCAGAAACCCGGAACCCGGCGTGGAACCGACCCGCGCGTTGCGGGCTGGCAGTTGTACAGGGCAAGAGAATCGCAGATCTCCATGAAGCCATCGATAAAGATCTTTGTTCCCCAGCTATTACTCCGGCGGCTAAATAGCCACGGTCGGGGGCATGGGGCCTGCTGGAGCGCCGGGCGTGGCTCCTACAGTCGCTGCATTCGGCACTCAGCCAACGACTGGGACTCTTCCGGCCCAGCAGACTGACGAAAACGCCAAGAGTTCCTGAATGGTTCCGTCCATCCGGCTGAGTGCCGGATGCAGCGTAAGCCGGATGCCGCACTCACGCACGGCCGGAAGCAGGCCCCATGCCCTCGCGATCTCCTTGCGCGCCTGTATTGGCGCCGGGTTAATATAATGATCCCCGACATATCGGGTCAGCACCATCCTGGAACGCGCCCCCAAAAACCCGTCGTCCTCCGCTTCCGATCAAGCAATCACCCTCAATCCGGCGCTCCGCATCCGCCGCGTGAGGTACTGGACGACCGTCTCGACGTCTCCGGCCAAAACCCCCTTTTGCCTGTCGGAGTCATCGCAAAACGCCCCCGCGGTGCCGCGGAACGCATCGGAGACACAGGCTGCCGGATCCACCGCTTCGTCGGCGCGACGCCTGCCGGACACCCGGCTTCCAACCCACGACGACGCCGCGAGTGCAAAAAGCGCGCAGCACGACGCCACCAGCACGAACCGCATGGGGTACCCTCCCGGTGTCCGGGCACAAAAAAGGCGAGTCGCCGGCAAAATCTTCTTCCGCCGAAAACTCGCCTTGGGCATCCGTTCCCACCCCTTTCCCTGCAAGCAGATCTGAGATCACCCCCTGTAGCTTCCTTACGGGAGCACAAGCCTGCCAAACAACGGATTGAAAAGTCAACCCAAGCTTTCGGGGCGGACTCCCGCCCCGGCAACGGCGCTGTCCCGCGCCTATGCCCACGGCGGAAGGTACCATGCGACCGTATCCGGTAAGAGCGGCACCCCCGTGACGCCCCTGGGGGCCCCGGCGGCGCCTTCCGGGCCCGTCCTGCGTTCAACTGCCGGGAATGGGGAATGGTGAGTGGGAAATGGGGAATGGGGAATCGTTCCTGGGGCCGAGCGTCAGCGCCGGGCCCCCACCCTGTGGGAGCGGCCTCCGAGCCGCGACACCCGCCCCCGGCGGGCCTGCGGCCCGGATCGCGCCCTGGAAGGCGCTCCCACTGTCAGGGGTGAGAAGTCAGGGGACAGAAATCAGGAACGTCCTGCCACCGGCGTCCGTCCTCTGTCTCCCGGGGTGGCCGCCGCCCCCACCCTGGGTTCGCGCTCCCCTTCCCTACGGGTTCGGGATCGCGTCGGGGAAGAACAGGGGCTCCCCGCCCTTCCGGAACTCCCGGATGATCCGCTGGCCCCGGGGCCCCGTGAGGTAGCCGATGAGCAGCATGGCGCCCTCGTAGTTCACGTGGGGATATTTGGCCGGGTTCACCGCGATGATGCCGTAGGGGTTGGCGAGCGCCGGGTCCCCCTCGTGGACGACGACGAGGGAGAGCTTTTCGCGCATCGCCAGGTAGGTGCCCCGGTCGGAGAGG
>NZ_BAAHFQ010000202.1:0-4791 GCF_054681715.1 Deferrisoma sp. | reverse complement strand
GGCTGGAACCCCAGGCCGTGTGTCTCCCTCTCCCCTCAGGGGGAGAGGGCCGGGGTGAGGGGGCGCCGGCCCCCTCCCACCTCATCCGGGTCCGCACCGGTCCAGGTACCCCCGAGGTACACGCCCCGGGGTTCCCTCAGCCCGTCCCAGTGCCCCGCCGGGTCCGCGGCGAGCCACACGAACCCCGCCGGCCCCCCTTCGGCGAGGCCGCCGACCGGCGCCCCGGCCTCCGCCTCGCACAACGCCCGGGCGTGGTACGTGGCGGCCGCGAGCGCCGCCCCCGGGTCCCCGAGGGCCTCGGCCAGAAGCCGCAGCTCCTCCACGAGCCCGTCCCCGTGCTCCACCCCCGGGGTGCCGGCATCGCTTCCGGCCGCGATCGAGACCCGCCGCGCCGCGCCCTCGGCCACCTCGGCGAGGTGGCGGGCGTGGGTCGTACGCACCACGGCCTTTTGTCGCCCGGTGAGGGCCGGGTGCTCCTCCAGCGCCTGCCAGGCCCGCAGGGTGGGCACCCAGACCACGCCGCCGGCCGCCAGGCGGCCGAGATCCCCAGGGTCGCACCCGAATCCGTGCTCCACCGAGTCGGGGCCAGTGGCGAGCACCGCGCCCAACGGCCCGTTCGCGTGGACCATGACCCGGAGCCCCAGCCCCCGGGCCGCGCCGCACAGCCGGCCGAGGTCCCCGGCCGAAAAACCGCCCGCCGACACCCCTCCGACCTCGTCGAGGCTGTTCAGGCCCGTGGCCAGAATCTTGGCGTGGGTCGCCCCGGCCGCGGCGTTCTCCCGGAGGATCGCCTCGGCCTCCGAGAGACCCGCGGCGCCCCGCCCCAGGAACGAACCGTAGTACCCCTTGCGGAACAGGGCCTCGCCCGCCGGGAGCACCCGGGCGTACCGCTCGGGCCGCGGGTTCGCCACCCGAGCCGCCTCGAGGGCGAGCCCCCGGGGATCCCCCCCGTCCCGCACCGCGGCGACGCCCCGCGCCCGGTAGTCCTCCAGCAGCCCGAGGATCCGCTCGAGGGCGTCCTCCCGCCCGGCGTTCGTCACGCGGCTGCGGTCCGCCGGGTCGAAGCTCCCGGGCAGAAACAGGTGCACGTGGGCGTCCGCCAGGGGTTCCACGAGCCAGCCCCCCCGGAGGGTCGGCAGGGGATCCCGGGGCCGGTCGCGGTCGTCCGAGCGCACGGACACCACCCGGCCGCCCCGAACCAGGACGTACGCCGGCGAAAGGGCCTCGGCCCGCGGCCCCCGCCGGAGCCCCTCGGCCTCGATCCACAGGTCCGGCGATCGGGTCACGGGACCCCGGGCTCGTGGAAATCGAAAGCCGTGTTCCCGTAGGTCCGGGTGCGCGTGACCGGGGCCCCGGCGTGGGCGGCCTGGGGCTCGTCCCGGTGCCGCTGCACCACCACGAGCCCGCCCGGCGCCACGAGCCCGGCGTGCATTACGGCCTCCAGCGCCGCCTGTTGGAGCCCCTTCCGGTAGGGCGGCATCACGAGCACGATGTCGAACCGCTCCCCCGCCTCTTCCAGGGACCGGCAGGCCCGCAGGGCGTCGTCGGCCCGCACCCGGAGCCGGGCTTCCATGCCCAGGGCCTGGGCGTTTCGCCGCACGAGGTTTGCCACGCCCCGGTCCTTCTCCACCACCCAGGCCTCCCGGGCCCCGTTGGAGAGGAGTTCCAGGGCCACCGCCCCCGACCCGCCGAACAGGTCGAGCACCCGGGCCCCGGGGAGCCGGGGGCGCAGGAGGTCGGCCAGGCTCTTCCGGAGCCGCGTGAGAAGCGGCCGGGTGCCCTGGCCCTCCGGGGTCTGGACCCGGCGGCCCCGGAGCGTCCCCGAGGTGATGCGCACGTATCCCATGTGTCTGCTTGGACGCTAGGAGGCGCGGACGCTGGGACGCAAGGCCCTTCAAGATCCCAGCGTCTTCGCCTGTTCCACGGCGTGGGAGCGGGCTCCGAGCGGCGACCTAGTGTTCGGTACAGCTCTTCGCACCTCTCCGTGTCCTCCGTGCCCTCCGTGGTTTGATCAAACCACCCAGAGAGCCTGGGGCATCGGGGTGAGGCGCACCGGGCCGTCGGCCGTCACCAGGAACGTGTCCTCCACCCCGCAGCCCCCGAGGCCCGGGAGCACGGCCTTGGGTTCCAGGGCCACGGCGTCGCCCTCCCGGAGGACCTCGGAAGACCCCTCGGCGATGAGCGGGGCCTCCACCGTCTCGAGCCCCACCCCGTGGCCCACGAAGCGGCACCGCCGCTCCGGCGGGCCCAGGTACCCTTCGATCCCGAGCTCCTCGGCCCGCCGCCGGGCCGCCTCGAACATCTCCCCCGCTGAGACCCCGGGCCGAAGGAGGGCCGCGGCCGTGCGGTGCACCTCGAGCAAGGCGTCGTACAGGTCCCGAAGCCACCCCGGGGGCCGGCCGAGGCAGAAGGTGCGGGTCTGGTCGGTCTGGTACCCGGCCAGGCTCACCCCGAAATCCACGACCACCGGCTCCCCCGGCTCGATCGGCCGGTCGCCCGCCCCGACCGGGAACGCGGCCGACCGCCCCACCCCGGGCATGGGGGTGTCCACAGCCCCGGCCGCCAGGGTGTTGGGTCCGGACACCACGTGCCAAGGGTACGCCTCGAACGGGCCCCGCGACCAGAGCCAGCCCTCGTGGCCCCAGGCCATGGCCCGGCCCAGGAGCTCCCCCGCCCACTCGGCCTCGGTGACCCCGGGCCGAAGCGTCGCTGCCGCGTGCTCGTACACCCGGGCCACGAGCCGGCCGGCCTCGCGCATCCGCTCCACCTCCCAGGCGGACTTGCGCCGCCGAAGCCCGGCCAGAAGCGGCCCCACGTCGGCCCACCGGTCGGTTCCGATACGGGCGAGCCAGCTCGCCGGGAATACCTCGGCCACGATCCCAACGGGTCCCTCCCCCGCGGCGCGGCGGGCCCGGTCCCAGAGCTCCCGGCCCGAGGCCACGGGCTCCACCGGCACCGGGGACTCCGCCCGGGCCCGCCCCGGGTCCCGGAGGATCCAAAGAGCGGGATCGCCGGCCGCCGGCACCCAGAGGAACCCCTCCTGGGTCGTACCCGCCAGGTAGTACCGGTCGGGCCGGTGGGTCACCAGGGCCCCGACGAGCCCCGCCGCGACGAGCCCGCGCCGAAACCGCTCGGTCCGGTCCCGCACCTCGCCCGGGGGCACCCCTTGCGGCCCGGGGGCCCGGTGATACTGTGGACCCGTTCTCGTCGGGTTCATCCGTTCGCCTTTCCGCCGGTCAGGAGGTGTCCGATGCGCTGCGTTTCGAAACCGCTGCTTCCCGTGTTCGCCCTGTTGCTCTTCGTCGGGTTCCCCGCCCGCGCCGCCGAGGTGCCGCGGCTCTTCGGCACGTTCCAACCCGAGGTCGGGGTGTGGTCCGAGTACCGGGTGGTGGAGAAGGACTCCGGCAAGACCACCCGCATGCGCATGGCCATCGTGGGCCGGGAGGGCGACGGCTGGTGGTACGAGGTGGTCCAGGACGACGGGGAGCACCGCAACATCGTGAAAATGCTTGTTCGCGGGAACCCTGACGACCCGGACAACATCGAGCGCCTGATCCTGAAGAGCGGCGACGCCCCGGCCTCGGAGATGCCCAAGGACTTCGTGGCCATGGGCCGGCGCATGGCCGTGCACATGTTCGAACGGCGAAGCGGTGTGCCGGCCGAGGGCGCCGAGGGCCTCCGGGCCGAGAAGGCCGGCCGCCGCAAGGTGACCGTGCCGGCCGGCACCTTCGAGGCCGAGGTGCACCGCATCGTGGACGCCCAGGGCAAGGTGCTCGCCACCTACGATTTCGTGCCCGAGGTGAAGCCCTTCGGCGTGGTGACCTCCCGAACCGACACCACGACCATGGAGCTCCTCGGGTACGGCACCGGGGCGAAATCGGCCATCACCGAGACCCCGGTGCCCATGACCGCCCCGCCCGGGATGCCCGCGGGCATGCCCCGCGGCATGCCGCCCGGGGTGGGGCCCAAGGGGCGGTGAATCGGGAAGCGGGAACCGGAAACGGTTCGGGCCGGCGGCGCGGATCGCGGCGTGGACGCCGCTCCCACGGACGGCCCAGGGCCGGCGGCGATTCGCCGCCCCCCCCGAACGACCGGGGCGGGGCGGCCCTGCGGCGCGCCCCGCCCCGTGACTCCGATCTCCCCCGCCCTCTTCCCCCTGGGGGGAAGGAAGACAAACCTCAGCGGCACCTGCCGCCGGGAAGCGGTCCCCCCTCCCCCGGTGGGAGGGGGGCAGGGGGAGGGGGCAGCGGCACCGGTCCCCTCTCCCCGGCCCGCCGCGGGCTACACGAGCTCCATGCCGCTGAAGAAGAACGCGATCTCGGTGGCCGCGGTCTCGGGCGCGTCGGAGCCGTGCACCGAGTTCTTCTCCACGTCCACCGCGTAGAGCTTCCGGATCGTGCCCTCGGCCGCCTGGGCCGGGTTCGTGGCCCCCATGACCTCGCGCCACTTGGCGATGGCGTCCTCCCGCTCCAGGCACAGCACCACCACGGGCCCGCTCGACATGAAGGTCGTGAGGCTATCAAAGAAGGGCCGCTCCTTGTGCACGGCGTAGAAGCACTCGGCCTCCTTCTTCGAAAGCCGAAGGAGCTTCATCGCACGGATCGTGAAGCCCTCCTCCTCGATCCGGGCGATGATCTTCCCGGCGATGCCCCGGGCGGTGGCGTCGGGTTTGATGATGGCAAGGGTTCGTTCGACAGCCATGGCAGACTCCTCGTGTGTGCAAGCGTAAAGGGACAAAACAAGGCGCCCCGGCCCGGCGGCAGGGGCACCGACTTGGGACGTTCGAACGTT
>NZ_BAAHFQ010000201.1:0-4820 GCF_054681715.1 Deferrisoma sp. | reverse complement strand
GTTCCGGGTGCCGGTGCCCACCGGATCGGTGATCGACCTCACCGTCATGCTCGAAAAGAAGGCCACGGCCGAGGAGATCAACGAGGCCATGCGGGAGGCCTGCGAAGGGCCCATGAAGGGCATCATGGAGTACTGCACCGACCCCATCGTGTCGGTGGACATCATCAACAACCCCCACTCGAGCATCTTCGACAGCCTCCTGACCCACGTGCGCAAGGACCGGATGGCCAAGGTGGTGGCCTGGTACGACAACGAGTGGGGCTACGCCTGCCGGGTGGTGGACCTGCTGGAAAAGGTCGCCGCCATGGACGGGCTGGCGTAACAGGCTGGAAAGCTGGGAAGCGGGAAGGCTGGAAGGCTCTACTCGTAATACCTTCAAGTATTGCCGGGGGCGGGTGGGGGACTGGTTCCGGCCGGGCGCGAGTGCGGCTCCCTTTTCGCCGCGCCTGTCCATGCCGTTGTCGGCTCGGCCGGGCGGGGCGGCGGTGGCGGACGTTCCGGATCTCCCAAATCGATCCGGGCGTGGTGAGGGCGCGGCGAGGTGAGGGGCCGCACCCGTCTCTCCACCAGCCCCCCACCCGCGGGTTTCCGTTCCAACGCCGGGGATCTGACAATACTTTCGTTGGTCTTCGTATTCCGGGAGTTCCGGCTGGGTAGCCGCATCCGGGGAAGGGCGGCCCCCTCCCGGCCACGGGGCCCTCCGGCGGATCCCCGCTCGGATCGCGGTGCCGGCGGGCGGGGACCTCGAGCGGGCGCACGGGCATGGATCGGTGACCGACGACCGCTTTTTTTCTGGACACGCCGGCGCCGGCCGGGGTATACGACTCGGGGTAGACAACGCGAACGGAGACGACCCGGTGCACACCAGCCGCTATTTCGCCGCCTATTCGTTTTATTTCGGGGGCTTCTTTCGGAAGCCTGCCCGGGCGGCGGAGGTGTAGCGGCAGACCGGAGTTCCCGACCACCGACACCCCCACCGGCCACGGGCAGGCCCTTCGCCAGCCCGTGGCCGGTTTTCGTTTCCTCCGGGGCCGTGGGCTGGCGAAGGTCGCCTCCCACGGCCCTTTCGGTTCCCCGACCCGGGGAAAAGGAGGAAGCGCCCATGATCATCGTGCTCAAGCCCGACGCCAGCCCCGGCCCCAAAGAACGCGCGGCCCTCGAGGCCGTGGCGGCCCGGTTCCCCGACCTGGAGCTTCGGTTCCACCGGGTCAAGGGAGCCCTCCAGGACCTCCACGAGGTCTACGTGTTCGGCCCCACCCGCCAGGTGCCCACCGAGGCGTTCGAGGAACTCCCCTTCGTCCAGAAGGTGATCCGGGTGAGCTCCAAGTACCGGATCATCGGCCGCCACGACGGCCAAGCCCCCGAGGTGGGGTTCACCTACCAGGGGCTCACCTTCTCCCAGGACTCGTTCCACGTGTTCGCGGGGCTGTGCGCGGTGGACACCCCCGAGCACGTCGAGATCGTGATGCGGTCCCTCCAGCGCCTCGGCGTCACCACCACCCGCATGGGCGCCTACAAACCCCGGACCTCCCCCTACGACTTCCAGGGCCACGGCAAGGCCTGCCTTCCGTACGTGTTCGAACTGGCGGGCCAGTGCGGGATCCGGGTGATCGCCATGGAGGTCACCCACGAACGCCACCTGGAGGAGATCTCCCGGGCCCTCCGGGAGGCCGGCGACCCCACCGGGGTCATGGTGCAGATCGGCACCCGCAACGCCCAGAACTTCGAGCTGCTGAAGCACGTGGGCCGGCAGCAGGAGTTCCCGGTCCTGTTCAAGCGGGGCATGGGCATCACCCTGGAGGAGAGCCTGAACGCCTGCGAGTACATCGCCACCAACGGGAACCCCCGCATCGTGTTTTGCCTCCGGGGGGTCAAGACCCATCTGGGCGACCCCCACCGCAACCTCGTGGACTTCGCCCAGGTGCCGGTGGTGAAGCGCCAGACCCGGCTGCCGGTGTGCGTGGACCCCTCCCACTCGGTCGGCAAGAAGGTGGCCGCGCCCGACCGGATCCTCGACATCTGGCACGCCGCGGCCCAGGGGGTGATCGCCGGGGCCAACATGGTGCTCGTGGACTTTCACCCCCGGCCCGAAAAGGCCCTGTGCGACGGCCCCCAGGCCATGCTGATGGAGGAGATGGAGTCGTTCTTCGAGGACATGGCCATCTGCCGCGAGGCCTACCTCCGGCGCCGGGCCCTGGCCGAGCGCACGGCCACGGCGCTGGCGGCGTGAACGAAGCCGTCAAAACAGTATTGACCAGATCCGATTCCCTGCGGTAGTAAAAGAAATTCGGGGCCTCTGGCCCCGCCCCCCTTTTCTCTCGCTGGGCACCGTGCGGCTCACGGCAACGGGGTGGACCGCAACCGGCAGGCTCGGCCCGCCGGGGCGCCCGAAAGGAGTCGCCGCCGTGAGGTTCGCCACGCTTCCGACCGCCGCCGTGTGCCTTCTCGCCTGCGTCCTCCTCGTGCCGGCCTGTTCCGGGGGCGGAGGGGGAGGAAACACACCGACGTCGGAGAACGGCTCCGGAACCCCCGGGGGGAGCTCGGGCGGCGGCGGACCGGCCGGCGAGTCGGGCGGGCTGATCGAGGCCGCCCCCTCTGCCGACGCCCTGGATACCCAGGCGGCGGAGCTTCTGGCCCTGGCCGAAAGTGCCATCGACGAAACCACCCGGACCGAGATCGAGGCCGTCGTGACCGGCCGGGTGCCAGCGGGGCGCCGGGCCGCAGACTATCCCACCGACACCCTCGCCGAGTCGTGGATCGCCGCCGCCGTGGACGCGTTCCTGTCGGGCGATCAGGACGTGGCCCTCTGGGCCGCGCTTCGTGCCTACGAGGCCGATCCCGACGACCCCTTCGTCCTCTCCCAGCTCGGGTTCGTGCTCCTCTACCGGGGCGAGCGGGAGGCGGCCAAGGGGTTCCTGCTCCGGGCCTACGAACTCGATCCCGAGTTCGCGCCCACGCTCTTTTGCCTGGGGTACTACTACGAGGGCGAGGGAGACGTCGGCCGGGCGGTCTTCTTCTACACCGAGCTGGTGGCCCTCCACCCCGACACCCCGTATTTCAGCTTCCCCCTGGCCCGGGCCCTCGCGGCCGCGGGCCAGGGGGAAGCCGCACGGGCGGTCCTGGAACCCGCGGCCCCCGCCTTGACCGGGGTGCCGGAGGCGCAACAACTCCTGGAAAGCCTCCCCGCGGCTCCGGAAGGGTCCACCGACCCCACCTCGCCCCCCGCCCTTCCCACAGGGCTCGGAAGCCAACTCGCCGTCGCAGAAATCGCGGCGGAGTTCGCCGCCTGCAGCGCTTCGTACCTGACCTCTCCGGAGTTCCAGAACGCAGCACAGGCGGCGGCGGACATGTTGGAGGCGGACCAGAACACCCAGGCGGAGTTCGACGACAGCGCAGCGGCGGAGCGAGAGTGCGAGATGGGTTGCGCTCTACGGTACGGCGAAGGGCCGGAGGGGGACCTGTGCGTGGCCGACTGCCGCATGGCCAAGTGCGACCGGGACCAAACCATCGCCAAACGGGGAATCCTCTGGTACCTCCAGTATGCCTACAGGTGGAAAGCAGGCTACACGGGGGGCGTCAGCAACGGCGGAGCGTGTCTCACCGACTCGTATTACCGCCACGAACCACAACTCACGGAGACCCAACGGGCGGAGATCATGAGCGAGATCTGGAACGTCCAGACCGAGGCGTTTCTGGGCCTCCGCAACGTTTGGGAAAACGACGTCCTCGCGACGCTGGACATGTACAGGACCGATGCCGCGACCGCGTGTGAGTATGCCGAACAGGCCATCGAGGACTTCGACCCCTTCGCCCTATCCGGGGACTACGGCGAGATGTGCGGGATCGGTGCTTGTGTGAAGTGGAACGGGACCCACATGGAAATCTCGGCAGGGGCCGGACCGTACAGCTTCACCCTCTCCGGCAGCTATTTCGAGGGCTTCACCGGCTCGTTCGGCCGCACGGTGTGGTCCAAGGGCCCGGCCGACGTGGGCCTGTTCATCCGGTTCGACTCCCGCACCCACACGAGCGGCTTCGAGCTGCAGGGCAGCGTGACCGGCCCGATCACCGGTGCGAAGCTCGAAAAGAAGGTCGCCCTAATGCCGCGCTGATGTAGGGCGGTCCCGACGCAAGACGGCCCCGCCGAGGCGGGGCCGTCTTGCATTCGGGTGCGGCCGACGGAGGCTACATGCCCAGGGCCTTGCGGTTCTTCTCCAGGAGCTCCCCGCCCACCGGATAGAACCCCTGCTCCTCGGCGATCTTCTGGCCGGCATCCGAGAGCTCGAACCGCAGGAACTCGGCCACGAGCCCCTTGGGGGTTCCGTTCGTGTACTGGTACAACGCCCGGGCCAGGGGGTAGAGCCCGGCCTTGACCGCCTCCCGGTCCAGCGGGCTCACGGCGGCGCCGTCGGGGGTCTTCATGTCGAGCGGCCTGATGCCCTTGTGGACCGTTCCGTTTTCGTCCACCACGTAGCCGATGCCCACGTACCCGACGGCCGAGGGGTCCCGGACCACGGCCTCCAGGATCTGGGCGTTCCCGTTCATCCGGTTCATGGTCGCGGCGTAATCCTTGTTTCCGAGCACGTGCTCCTGGAAAAACACGTAGGTGCCCGAGTTGGACTGCCGGCCGTAGAGGGTCACCGGCCGGTCGGGCCCGCCCAGGGCTTTCCAGTTCTTGATCTCGCCCCGGAAAAGCCGGCCCACGTCGTCGGGAGTGAGCGCCTCGATCGGGTTGTTCTCGTTTACGATCACGCACAGCCCGTCCACCGCCACCGCGAACTCCACCGGCTCCACCCCGTTCTTCCGGGCCAGCTCGACCTCCT
>NZ_BAAHFQ010000200.1:0-4866 GCF_054681715.1 Deferrisoma sp. | reverse complement strand
GGCCGAAGGCCCGAAGGGAAATGGTCGCGGCTCGAAAGCCGCTACCACAGGTCAGGACAACTGCCGACGCTGGAATCCCGAATGTTCCCAGCCGCCTAGCTGCCAAGCAGCCCAGCCGTCTAGCCGAAGTTGACGAAGGAGATTCCCCATGTCCTTTCTCGATATCACCGGCGATGTGTGCCCGATGACCCTGGTGCGGGTCCGGATGGCGTTGGAGCAGGTCGGCCCCGGGCAGGAGCTCGAGATCCTCATGGCCCCGGGGGAGCCCGTGGCGAGCATCCCCCGGACGCTGCGGGACGAGGGCCACGAGGTCGTCTCGGTGGAGCGGGAGGGCGGGGCGTTCCGGGTGCGGGTGCGGAAGAAGGCATGAGCCTCACCGAGGAGGAGATCCACCGGTATTCCCGCCAGATCATCCTGCCCGAGGTTGGGGGGATCGGCCAGGAGCGCCTCAAGCGGTCCCGCGTGCTGGTGGTCGGGGCGGGGGGACTCGGGTCGCCCGCGGCCCTCTACCTGGCGGCCGCCGGGGTGGGAACCCTGGGGCTGTGCGACGCCGACCGGGTGGACCTCACGAACCTCCAGCGCCAGATCCTGCACGGCACCCCGGACGTGGGCCGCCCCAAGGTGGAGTCGGGGGCCGAGGCCCTTCGCCGGCTGAACCCCGGGGTCCGGGTGGTGGAGCACCCCGTGCGGCTCGCGGCGGCGAACGCCCTCGACGTGATCCGCGGCTACGACGTGGTGGTGGACGGCACCGACACCTTCCGGTCGAAATTTCTCGTGAACGACGCCTGCGTGGCCGTGGGAGTTCCCTACGTGTACGCCGGCATCCTGCGGTTCGAGGGGCAGATCCTCACCGTCGTGCCGGGTCGGGGCCCGTGCTACCGGTGCTTTTTCCGGGAACCGCCTCCCCCGGGGAGCGTGCCCACGTGCGCCCAGGCCGGCATCCTTGGCGCCGTGGCGGGGGTGATGGGAAGCCTGCAGGCCCTGGAGGTGCTGAAGCTGCTCCTCGGGGTCGGGGAGCCGCTCGTGGGCCGGCTGGTCGTGTTCGACGGGGAGGCCCTGACGTTCCGGGAGGTCCGGGTGCGCCGCGACCCCCAATGCCCGGCGTGCGGGGAGGAGCCCTACCGCAGGCCCGTGGCCGACGAGGCCGAGGAGACCTGCCGGGCCCCGGAGGCGGGGTGCTGAGGCCCACGACGGTATCGCCGGTCGCGGGGTGGGGGACCGGCTCCGGCCGAGCGCGACTGCGGCACCTTTTTTCGCCGCGCCTTCCGAGCAACTTCGGCTAGGCGGCTGGGCTGCTCGGCAGCGAGGCGGCTAAGAACATTCGGGCTCCCGACGTCATCGCGCCGGCGAACCCTTGGGAGCGGCTGCCGTATCGGGGGCCAGAGTTCAGAGGTTAGAGTTCAGAGCACCCCTGTCCTCTGTCGTCTGTCTTCTGGCACCTGGCACGGTCTCCGGTCCCTTCGCCCAGGGCGCGGCGATCCACCCTGTGGCCGAAACCGAGAAGTTATCGTTCTTGCGGACAGGCCGCGCTCCACGGCCTACGGCAGCTTCCAAAGCAATCCAAGCCTGGTGGAGCCCAGCGACGTAGACGTAAACGGCGGCGCCGGGTTTTCCGTGATCGCGCGGGTCCCTGGTTCCCGTACCGACACCCGGGAGTTGATCATTCTCCCGTCGGGATTCGTATCCCTCGGGACCCCTACCCGGCCTCGCCTTCGTTCCCGTCCCGGGTTTTCGCCTGCTTGGGCTGGTAGAGCGCGTTTAAGAACCGGTCGCGCATCCAAGTCTCGTGATCCAGGCACTCCTCGGGGAGATTTTCGAGGGGGATCACCGCTTTGGCCATGGCCTTGTGGCCCCCGGCGCTTCCGAACGCCTCGAATGCTGCCTTGGTGACCTCCCCCGCGCTCCGGCCGGTTCCGAAGCTCCGGACCGAGATCACGAGTTTTCCGCCGTAGATCCCCGACACGACCGACCACTCCACGCCTTCGATCTCGAGGCCGAAGTCCGCGATGAAGGGCACCACGTCCTCCCGGGTCAGGGGGCCCAGGTGGGCGAACAAGATGTCGTCCACGATCTGGGTGTGGGCCAGGGCCTGGCTGAGGGCCGGCAGATCCCGGCGGGGGAACTGGGGCCTATCGATCCGGCGCAGAAGGGCGTGGTTCGCCAGGGGGTAGAGCGCCGCAAAGGCCGACACGTCCATGGGGGTGGTGTCGCGGCCCAGGAGCTGGGTGTCGGTCTTGATCCCGTAGAGCAGCGCCGTGGCGAGCCGCTGGGAGATGGGAACGTCCGAGGCCAGCAGGTACTCGGTCATGATGGTGGACGTGGCCCCGTACCTGGGCCGGATGTCGGCGATGGCGGCCCGGCACTGGGGGCGGCGTGGGTGGTGGTCGATGACCAGGTCTACCCGCAGCGGGATGTCGGGGGAGTGGAGCGGTTGAACGTCGAGCAGGGCCACCCGGTCGAACCGGGAGAGGTCGTCTGGGGCCAGGGTCTCCACGTGGATGTCGAGGAGCTTCACCATGGCCACGTTCTCGGGCCGGGTAACCCTGCCGAACGCGCCGATGACCGCGGTGAGTCGGTTGCGGCCGAGGAGCGCCCGGAGCGCCAGGGCCGAGGCCAAGCCGTCCGGGTCGGGGTCGTCCTGCACGAGGAGCAGCACCTTCTCGGCCCCCTCGAACAGCTTTCGGATGGCCGCGAGCATGCGGCGGGTGGCCGCTTTCTCGAGTTCGGCGCGCAGCCGCACGTTGCCCAGTTGCCCGGTGGGAACGAAGAGCACCCGCTCCTTCCACGCCTCGGGAGGGGTTCGGCCCGGCTCCAGGAGCGCTGCCACGGCGGCATCGGGCACCGCGCGAAGCAGGGTGCGGAGCACCCGGTTGAGCTCCGGGGCCCGGGGCAGGTGCACGAGGATGCGGTCCTCGGCCCCCACCCGGGCCCGGCGGTAGAGGGCCGGGTCGCCCAGGTTCCCCGTGGCGGTTCGGAATCCCCGACGCCGGGCCTGGCGGGCCAGGGCGGGTTGGTCGGTGACGAACGCCATGGGCTCCTGGCCGGATTTGGGATCCAGCAGCAGAAGGGGAAGGTCGGTCCGGCTGACGACGACGACGGCCATGGTCGGGAGCGGGCCTCACACCGGCGCGGGGGCTCTAAGGGAACCGCAAAGGCCTAGAAGTGTAGGCTCGCCACCCCCCAGGGTCAACCGCGCACAGCCCGGGCCAGGGCCGTCGGGAGGTCGCGGGCCGGAAGAACCCGGCTCGCCCCGCCGGCCTCGATGACGGCCTTGGGCATGCCCAGGAATTTGCTGGACGGATCGTCGATCACCAAGACCTCGGCCCGGGCTTTGCGCAGGGCGAGGGCGCCCTCCACGGCGTCCTTCTTGGCCGAGAGCCCCGTGAGCACCACCCCAACCACCCGGCGTCCCAGGGCCTTGGCCGCCGTGAAGAAGAGGATGTCGATGCTGGGCTTGAAGTGGAGTTCCTGGGGCTTGGGGCTCAGGACGATCCGGCCGGTGGGCGAAAGCCCCAGGTGGAGCCCCCCGGGCCCCAGGTAGACGCATCCGGGCTCGGGCCGAGCGCCGTTTTCGGCCACGCAGACCCGGAACGGCACCCGCTTTTCCGGCGTCTGGGCGAACCCGGCGGTCATGGAACCGGGCATGTGGAGGGCCACCAGGATGGGGGCCGGCAGGTCGCCGGGGAGCTTCGCCAGAAGGTCGGTGAGCCCGGCCGGCGCGCCCGTGCTCCCCCCGATGCAGACAATCCGGTCCATGGCCTCCCCCTAGAACAGCCGGAATCCGCGCACGTCCATCACCCGGGTCATCACCTCGTCGAGCACGGGTTTGAGCCGGTCGCCCTGGAGCCCCACGAGGGCCAGGTCCCGCTCGTCCAGTTCGGCGTCGGCCGCGTCGAACCCGGCGCCCACCCCCAGGATGCCGCACACCCCGTCGGCCAGTCGGACTAGGGCAGCCAGGCGAGGATTCTCCACCTCGGCGTCCCGGTCGTGGTGGGAGCGGATCACGTCCCGGAGCACCGGCGCCAGGTTCCACCGCTCGGCCACCAGGGCCCCCACCTCGGCGTGGTTCGTGCCCAAGACTTCCCGTTCGGCCTGGGGGAAGGGGATCCGCCGGGTCTTGACCGCCTCGACCACCTCATGGAACCGCGGGGCCAGCAGGGTCGCCAGCACCACCTTGCCGATGTCGTGGAGAAGCCCCGCCGTGTATGCCACGTCGGTGAGATCGGGCGCCGCCTGCTCCGCCAGGGCGAGACACGCCGTGGCCGACCCGAAGCTGTGCTCCCACAGGCCGTCGGAGGTTTGGGCGTAGGCCTCGAAATCCCCCTGGATCACCGAGTGGACGAAGCTCGAGAGCACGAGGTTCTTGGTCATCTCGAAGCCCAGGAGCACCACGGCCCGCTGGATGCTGGTGACCTCCTTGCCGAGCCCGTAGAAACCGGAGTTGCACAGCTTCAGGACCCGGGCCGCGAGCGTCGGGTCCTTGCACACCACCTGGGCCAGGTCGCCCACGGCGAAGTCCTCGGTCCGGCTCATCTGCATGACCTCGGACACGGTCTGGGGCATGGGCGGAAGTCGCTCCAGGCGGTCGCTGATCTCGGCCAGGATCGGGGCGGGCTGAACCATGGCGATCTCCGGGGAAATGTCGGACTGCCGTTCGCCGGTCTGCGGTTTTCGTCGGTCGAGGGGCCCCCGCCGCCGCGGGGTGGGCCCGGGGCGCGGAAAACGCCCCGCCCTGGAACACGGGTCGGCCCAAGCGGCCGGGATCTTTAGCCGGAACCCGTTCCCCGCCCCCCCGGCAATACGTCCGAACGTATTCGTACCCCCGCGGAGGGTGGAGGGGGTCAGACGAGGGGTTCGTCCGGGCGG
>NZ_BAAHFQ010000199.1:0-4902 GCF_054681715.1 Deferrisoma sp. | reverse complement strand
CTCGAGGACGTGGCCGATGCCTTCAACCGGATGGCGGAGTCGCTCTCCCGCAGCTACCGGGAACTCGAGGCCCGGGTGGCCGAGACCACCCGCACGCTCCAGGAGGAGCGAAACCGGCTGGCCACCGTGCTGCGGGCCATGCGCGAGGGCGTGGTGCTCGCGAACACCGCCGGGGAGGTGGTGCTCATGAACCCCCGGGCGCGGGCCGCCCTGGAGAGGGGCCCGGGCGCCGGGATCGGGGCCCCCTTGGGCCGGCTGCTGCCCGAGGACCGGGCCGCGTTCTACGTGCGCCGGGTGCGCCGGCGGTGGGAGGAGGGCCGGGAGGCCCAGGAGGAGGTGGTGTTCCCCCTGGAGCACGGGGGACTTCTGCGGGGCACGATGAGCGGGGTGCCGGGGCCGGGGGGTGAGCTTTCGGGGTTCCTCCTCGTGTTCCGGGAGGCGGTGCTCGATCCCGAGGAGCGCCGGGCCGACGAAACCCTCCTCCAGATGCCCGAGCTCCTCAAGGGCCCCGTGGCCACGTCCCAGGCCCTTTTGGAGGCCCTGGGCCGGCACCCCGACATGAAGCCCGAGCAGCGCCGGCGGTTCCTCGACGGCCTCGCCGAGGAGATCCGGCGCATGGCCGAGCGGGTCCGGGCGGCGGAGGGGGCCGCGGGCCTCCTGGCCGGGGCCCGGTGGGAGATGGTGCCGGCCGACCCGCTGGTGCTCCTCGGGGAGGCCGTGGGGCTCGTGCCCGGCGCCTACGTGAACCTGAAGGACCCCCGGGAGCCGGTGCCCCGGGTGCTCGTGGAGCCGTTTTTGTGGGTGGCCTCGTTGGCGGCGGCCCTGCGGTGGCTGGGCGAGCGCACCACCGGGTGGAGCCCGGTCGAGGCCTCGATCGAGGTGTCGGACGAGGCCGTGCTCACCGTGCTTCGGGTCTCGGCCGACGGCGGGCTCACCCCGGAGGCCCTGGAGGCGGTCGAGGTCCGGGCCCGGGGCGAGCCCACGGTGCGGCTCGGGGACGCCGTGCGCCGGAACCGGGGGGAGCTGTGGATCCGCACCGGGGAGGGCGGCGTGCAGGAGGTCTGCTTCGGGCTGGAACGGGCCTCGCGCAGGGCCGAGGAGGAGGCGCGGCCCGGCATCCTCGACGACCAGCCGGAGTTCTACGACTTCGACCTCTTCCTGCCCCGGCCCGCCCTCGAGGGGCCGGAGCTCCTGGCCACCCCGCTTCGGGACCTGGAGGTCGTGGTGTTCGACACCGAGACCACCGGGCTCGACCCCTCCAAGGGTGACCGGGTGGTGAGCCTGAGCGCCGTGCGGATCCGGGCGGGGAAACTGGTGGCCGGAAGCCAGTTCCATACCCTGGTGAACCCCGGGCGGCCGATCCCTGAGACCTCCACGGCGTTCCACGGGCTCTCGGATGCCGACGTGGCCGATGCCCCCTCGTTTGCCGAGGTGCTCCCCCGGTTCTACGAGTTCGTGGGCAAGGCGGTGCTCGTGGCCCACAACGCGGCGTTCGACAAGAAATTCCTCGACCTCGGGGCCCGGGAGGCGGGCCTGCCGCTCCTGGAGAACCCGATCCTGGACACCCTGTTCCTCTCCTACGGGGTCCACAAGGACCTCGAGGGCCACAACTTGGACGCCATCGCCCAGCGGCTCGGGGTGGCGATCGAGGGGCGCCACACCTCCCTCGGGGACGCCCGGGCCACGGCGGAGATTTTTTTGAAGCTGATCCCCCTCCTGGAGTCCCGGGGGGTGCGCACCCTGGGGGAGGCCAAAGCCTTCTGCGACCGCATGCTGCTCCTGCGCTGGCAGTCGTCGAGGTTTTAGAGGCTGGAACGCTAGAAGGCTAGGAGGCTGGAAGGCTGGAAGGCCAGGCGGCGGCGAAGCCGGGAAGGCGCCGGGTGCCCGCCCAGCGGGCCGAAGGCCCCCGACCCACGACCCACGATTCACGATTTACGACCTACGACCTGCGACTCACGACAAACGGCCCTTCATGGATTCTGGTGCCCGTCGACTCTCCGCCCTGTTCGTGCTGGGGGTGATCCTGTTCTTCTCGCCCCTGCTCGCCCTGTTCAACCGGCCCGTGGCCGTGGCCGGGGTGCCGCTCCTTCCCCTGTACCTCTTTCTCGCCTGGGCGGTGCTCCTCGCCCTGGCCCCGCTGCTCCTGCGCACCCGGCGATGACCCGCGCGTTTTGGGTGGCCCTGCTGGGCCTGGGGTACGTGCTCGGGCTCTTCGCCTTGGCCTACGCGGCCGACCGGGCCCGGGAGCGGGGCCGAAGCCCCGTGGACCACCCCCTCGTCTACAGCCTGTCGCTGGCCGTCTACTGCACCGAGTGGACCTTCTACGGGAGCATCGGCCGGGCCGCCTCCAAGGGCATGGGGTTCCTGCCGATCTACCTGGGGCCGACCCTGGTCTTTTTCCTGGCGCCCCTGGCCCTGCGGAAGATGGTCGCCTACTGCCGGACCCGGGGCATCACCACCCTGCCGGACCTCCTGGAGGAGCTCTACGGCAAGGGGTCGGCCCTGGGCGCCTTGGCCACGTTCATCCTGGTGGCGGGGGTCACCCCGTACATCGGGCTCCAGCTCAAGGCCGTGGCCCACACCTTCGATCTGCTGACCGGCCGCCTGACGGGGGGAGGCGTGCTCCAGGACGCGGCTTTCTGGGCCGCCCTCGGACTCGCCATGTTCGCCGTGCTCTTTGGCGCCCGTACCCTGGTGGTGAGCGAGCGCCACGAGGGCATGGTGGCGGCCGTGGCGTTCGAGAGCGCCGTGAAGCTCGGGGCGTTTCTCGTCCTGGGAGCCTACATCACCTGGGGCATCGGGGGCGGGTTCGAGAGGATCTTCTCCGAGACCCTGGCCCATCCGGAGTTCCGGGACATCCTGGTGCTGGGGCCCAAGACGACGCTGCCTGAGTGGGTGACCCTCGGGGTGTTGTCCATGGCCGCCATCGTGCTCCTGCCCCGGCAGTTCCACATGCTGGTGGTGGAGAACGTGCGGGAAACGCACCTCCGGCAGGCCTCCTGGATCTTCCCCACGTACCTGCTGCTCATGAACCTGTTCGTGCTGCCCGTGGCCCTGGTGGGGCTCCTGGTCCACGCGCCGGGCCCTCCGGACACGTTCCTGATCACGTTGCCCCTGAGCCGGGGCCACACCGGGCTTGCGGCGCTCGCGTTCCTCGGGGGGTTCTCCGCCGCCGCGAGCATGGTCATCGTCTCCTCGGTGGCCCTGGCCACCATGATCCTCCACCATCCGGGCATCGCGATCCTCGGAAAGCTCACCCCGTCCATGGGAGGGGAGACGCCCCGGGACCTCTCGCGCCAACTGCTTCTCGCCAAGCGGGCGTTTATCTTCGGGGTGGTGCTCCTGGGGTACGGGTTCTACCGGTGGATCGGGGAGTCCCAGACCCTGGTGAACATCGGGCTCCTGTCGTTCTCGGCGGTGACCCAGTTCGCCCCGGCCGTGTTTCTGGGGTTCGTCTGGAAGGGCCGCACCCGGGCCGGGGCGCTGGTGGGGCTCACCCTGGGGTTCGGGGTGTGGGCGTACACGCTCCTTCTGCCTTCGTTTGTGGGGTCCGGCTGGATGGACCCCGGCATCCTGGAGCACGGCCCCTGGGGCATCGAGGCCCTTCGGCCCCACGCCCTGTTCGGGCTGGAGGGCCTCGACCCCTGGTCCCACGCTTTGGTGTGGAGCACCGTGTTCAACCTCGGAGGATTCCTCACGGTGAGCCTCCTGGTGGGGGCCCGCCGGCCGGCCACCCCTCCCGCGGTGCCGATGGGCTGGGTGAGCCGCGAGGACGTGGAGGGGCTTCTCACCCGGTTCGTGGGGCCCGCGAAGGCCCGGGAGGTCATGGAGAGCATTCCGGCCCGGGCCGGGCCCCAGACCCTCGTGGAGGCGGCCGAGCGGTGCCTCGCGAGCGCGCTGGGCACCCCGTCGGCCCGGATGATCCTCCAGAGCTTCCTGGCCTGGCCCCGGGACCAGGCCGTCGAGATCCTCGACGTGTTCGGGCGGGTGTCGCGCACCCTGGCCCAGAGCCGCGAGGCCCTGGAGCGCCAACTCCGGGAGCTCCTGGTGCTCCACGAGGCGGCGGGGCTCATGTCGCGCACCCTCGACATCAACGCCGTGCTGGACGGGGTGCTCAACCTGATCCACCGGGAGTTCGGGTTCGAGTACCTGGCGGTGCGGCTCCTGGACGAGGACGGCAAGCTCCGGATCCGGGCCCACGTGGGCCTCAACCCCGACTACGTGGCCCTGTCGGCCGTGCCCCCCTCCGAGGAGAGCTACTTCGGCACCTGTTTTCTGCGGGGAGAGCCGGTGGTCCTGGAGGACACCCGCAACGTGGACAAGCCGATCTTCTTCGGCCAACTGACCCAGGACGTGCCGGTCACCGCGCTCATCCACGCCCCCATGATCCACGAGGGCAAGCCGATCGGGGTGCTCACCGCCTACGGCACCCGGGGGCCCATGCACTTCACCGAGGAGTTCGTGAGCCTCTTTTGCGCCCTGGCGAACCAGCTCGCCATGGCCGTGGCCAACGCCCGGCTCTACGAGGAGGTGCAGGCGTACAGCCAGGCCATGGAGGAGAAGGTCCGCCAGCGCACGGCCGAGCTCGAGGAGGCGAACGCCCGGCTGCGGGAGCTCGACCGCCTGAAGAGCGAGTTCCTCTCCACCGTGAGCCACGAGCTTCGGACCCCCCTCACCTCGATCCGGTCCTTCAGCGAGATCCTCCTGAAATACGGGGTGGACGACCCGGACAAGCGCCGCCAGTTCCTGGAGATCATCCAACAGGAGGCCGAGCGGCTGACCCGGATGATCAACGAACTCCTGGACCTCTCCAAGATCGAGGCCGGCCGGGTGGAGTTCCACATCGAGCCGGTGGATCTGGGCGAGGCCATCCAGAAGGCGGCCGATGTGGCCAAGCCCCTG
>NZ_BAAHFQ010000198.1:0-4911 GCF_054681715.1 Deferrisoma sp. | reverse complement strand
CTCTTCGGCGAGGAACACCTGCTTGGGGCACTTGTAGCCGGCGAGTCTCGCTTTGCACAGGGCGATGAGTTCCTCCGGCGCCGGTGGGGGGACGTCCGGCTTCGGGACCACCACGGCGATCACCCGCTCCCCGAACTCCTCATTGGGCACCCCCACCACGGCGCACTCCCGCACGGCCGGGTGGGTCTCGAGCACGAGTTCCACCTCCTTGGGGTACACGTTGTACCCGCCGGTGATGATGAGCTCCTTGGCCCGTCCCTTGAGGTACAGCCGCCCCCCGTCCCCGGGGTCTTGGTAGCCCAGGTCGCCCGAGCGCAGCCATCCGTCCACCAGGGCCTCCCGGGTCTTTTCGGGCATCCGCCAATATCCCTTGAACACGTTGGGGCCCTGGACCCAGACCTCCCCGATCTGGCCCGGGGGCACGTCGCGACCCCGGTCGTCGCAGACCCGGATCGCGACGCTCGGCAGCGGGTAGCCGACGCTCCCCGGGATCCGGCGCTCGGGCTCGTAGGGGTTCGAGGCGATCATGCCGGCCTCGGTCATCCCGTAGCGCTCCAGGATCCGGTGTCCGGTGGCCGCCTCGAACCGGCGGAACAGGTTCTCGGAAAGGGGGGCCGAGCCCGAGATGAACACCCGCACGGTCGAGAGGTCGGGCTTTCGGGTCCGGCGGTCCCACTCGGCCATGAGCCGCTGGTAGATGGTGGGGACGGCCATGAGCAGGGTGCAGCGGTCGGCCTCGATGGCGTCCCAGGCGCGGGCCGGGTCGAACCGCTCGTGCATCACCATGGTCGCCCCGGCGTGGAGGGCGCCCTGGGCGGCCACCATGAGGCCGTGGACGTGGAACAGCGGAAGCACGTGCAAAAGCACGTCGCTCTCGCTCCACCGCCAGATCTCGTGGAGGTCGAGAAGGTTCGACACGAGATTCCGGTGGGTGATCATGGCGCCCTTCGACCGGCCCGTGGTCCCGGAGGTGTAGCAGATCACCGCCACGTCGTCGTCACCCGCGGGGTACGCCGGCCGGAACGACCCAGGCACCCGGCCGAGCGCCGCGGGAAGGGGCTGGGCCCACGAGGGCCCCTCGGGGTCCACGCAAACCGGCTTCGTCCCGGGCAGATCCCGGAGCACCTCTTCCGCACGGAGCAAGCGTTCCGGATCGGACACGAAGAGCGCGCTCTCCGAGTCCCGGAGAAAGTAATCGACCTCCTCGGGCCTGTATTCGGCGTTGAGGGGCAGGGTGATCGCCCCCAGGGAGAGGACGCCGAGATGGAGGTAGAGGAAGTCGAGCCGTTTGGGGAGTTGTAGGGCCACCCGATCCCCCGGCCGGACCCCAAGGTCGGCGAGCGCGCCGGCGTGGAGCCGCACGGCCTCCCAGAACTGTCCGTAGGTCACGGGCCGCCCCTCGAACCGCACGGCAATCTTCTCCGGATCCCGCGCTCCCACCTCGGCCAAGAGTTTTGCGAGGTTCATGAACGGTCGCCTCCCGGTATCAGCCGATCATCTGGTTGGGGAGCCAGAGCGCCAGTTGTGGAAACGCCGCCACGAGCCCGATGACGACGAGTTCGATGATCACGAACGGTAGCACGCCCCACAGCACCTGCGACAGGGGCACGTCGGGGGCGATGCCCTTGACGATGTAGAGGTTGAGGCCCACCGGCGGGGTCACGAGCCCGATCTCCAGGTTCACGGTCATGATCACCGCGAACCACACGGGGTCCCACCCCAGCCCCTCCACGACCGGAAGGAGCATGGGGGCCACCATGAGGATCACCGCGGCCGGGGGGATGAAGAACCCGAGGATCAACAGAAGCACGTTGATCAGGACGAAGATGCCCCATTTCCCCAGCGGCAGCCCCAGGAGCATCTCGGCCAGGGATTGGGTGACGTAGAGGTACGAGCACACCCAGCTGAACACCAGGGCCGCGGCCATGATCATCAGGATCATGGAGCTATCGTTCAACGCCTTGAGCAGAATGTCCCTCCACTCGGCCCAGCCCCGGATCCGGTAGAGCACGGCCACGGTGAGGCAGGAGAGCACCGCCCCCACCCCGGCCGCCTCGCTCGGGGTGGCCCAACCGCCGTACAGGGAGCCCATGATGCCGAAAATGATGAATAGAAACGGGAGCACCCGGGGGAGGTATTCGATCTTCTCCCTGAGGGTGAAGTGCTCCTCCTCCCTTCGGGGCCCCTGGGGCTTTCGGGCGACGAACCGGAAGTAGAATCCCACCCAGACGCAACTCAGGACCACCTCCAGGAGGCCCGGCACGATGCCGGCGATGAAGCATTTTCCGATGGAGGTTTCGGTGGCCACCCCGTACAGGATCATGGTGATGCTGGGCGGGATCAGGATGCCAAAGGTTCCGGCGTGGGCAATGAGCCCGCAGGCGAGGCTGGCCGGATATCCCCTGCGGCGCATCTCGGGAATCCCGATGCCCCCGATGGCTGCGGCTGTGGCCGGGCTCGAGCCGCACAGGGCGGCGAAGATGCCCGAGGCGATCATGGTGCTGATCCCAAGTCCTCCGGGTAGCTTGTGCATCCAGCGGTGCAGGGCCTCGTAGAGATCGCGGCTGGCCCGGGACGCGGCGATGGGGGCGCTCAGCAGGATGAACAGGGGGATGGCAAGGAGCGCGAAGCTGTCCATGCTGTCGTGGAACACGTGGGGCAGGGTGGTGAGGAGGTGGGGTTCGAGGAGCACCACGCAGGCCACCGACACCGCGGCGAGTCCGGCCCAGATGGGAATCCCCGAAAGGAGGACGACCAGCGCCCCGCCGAACACGAGAAGCCCGAGGACCCGCTCATCCATGGCCATCCCCTCCGGGAATCTCGATCTCCTTGAGTTCGGCCCGGGCCACCTCCCGGGTGTACTCCCCCCGACGAAATGCCCGGATCCTCCGGCCCAGGGTCACCAGGTGCTGGAGAAAGAGGAGCGTCATGCCGGCCGGAAGGAAAAGGTACGGGATCCACAGGGGCGGACCCCAAAGGGATTCACTGTGGTCGTTTCGCACCCAGGCCTCCCACCACATGGGCCAGGCGTACCAGGCGATCAGGGCGCACAGGGCGGCGCCCAGCGCCGCCGCGCCGATCAGCACGAGTTCCCGGGCTCGGGGGGGGAGGTACACGATGAGGAGGTCCACATTGAGATGGCCCTCCCGGCTCTGGGTGTACGCGGATCCCACGAAGCAAGCGTACATCAGGAGAAACACCGCCATCTCGATCTGCCAGACGGTGGACCATCCGAGCACCTTCCGGATGATCACACCCTCGGTCACGATGAAGGCCGCGGCCAGGAGGGCGGCCGCCCCGATCCACCCCGTGACCCGGCTGAGCCCCTCGATGGCCCGTTCGACCCGGCCCCACATCCCTGAGGCATAGTCCATGGCGCGCCTCCGACCCGGAGTGGGGGAGCCCGCCAGGGCGGGCTCCCCCAGCACCGTCTACTCCATGGCTTCCAGGGCAAGTTTCAGGAGTTCGGCCCCGCCCGGCACATCGGTTTCATAGCTCTTCCAGGCGGTCTTTTTGGCGAACGCCAGCCACTCGTCGAACTCCGCCTTGGTCATGAAGTGCACCTCGGCGCCGGCGGCCTTGAACTTTTCGGCCAGCACGTCCTTGGCCTTGGAAAACTCGGGCAGCACCCAGTCCTTCTCCATTTCGAGCGCCACCTCCTGGAACACCTTTTGTTGCTCGGGGCTCAGCCGGTTCCAGGTTTTCAGCGACATAATGAGGGGTTCCGCCATGAACCAGATGGCGTAGTCGCGGGGCGCGTTCATGTATTTGAGCTGCTCGTAGAGTCGGTACGACACGAACGAGGCCGACGAAGTGAGGCAGGCGTTCAGCACCCCGGTCGAGAGCGCGTGGTAGAGTTCGGACGAGGGCATGCTGGTGATGGAGGCGCCGGCCTCCCGGAGCATGTACTCGAACTTCTTGCCGGCGGCGCGCATCTTGAGCCCCTTCACGTCGGCTGGCACCCGGACCTGTCGCACGGTGCTCCCGATCCCGCCGTCCAGCCACGCCCAGATCAGCAGCTTGATCCCGTTCTCCTCCAGGAGTTTCTCGATGCGCTTGCCGATGGGTTTGTGGCGCCAACTCATGGCCTGTTCCATGCTGGTGACGGCACAGGGCATCAGGGTGATGGAGAGTTGCGGCACCTTGCCGGAGGCGTAGTCGAGCGGAAACACGCTCATGTCCAGCGCGCCGTCTCGCATGGCGTCCCACTGGGCCTTGGGCTTGTAGAGGGACTTCGCGGGGTACACCCGGATGTCCACCCCGCCGCCGAGCCTCTCGTTCACCCGCTCGGCGAACACCCGCACAAGCCGGTCCCGTACGTCGCCCTCGGCGAACTGGTGCGACGCCTTGAGCCGGAGCTTGGCATGGGATGGGAGTGCCCCTAAGGCGAGAAGACCGAGAACACACACCACCGCCACGATCCGACCGTTCCAACGTGCCCTTGTCATGGTGAACCTCCTTTCGCCGTGCGCGCGGCTCGAAACGAGGGGATGCGGTTAGCCCGGATCGGGTCCCGTGTCTGCCCGGGGGGCGTCCCGTTCAAAGAGGCTGACGAGGGCCTCGCACTGGTTGAGGAGGTGTTCGCGCATGGCCGCCTCGGCCGCGGGCCCGTCACGGGCCTCGAGGGCCTCCATCAGGCGGCGGTGTTCCTCGATGGACTCTCGGAACCGCGAGGGTTGGTACAGCTGGCGGTACCGGTAGAGGAACAGCTTGTGCCGGAGGCCCCGCAGCACGGTGTCGAGGGTGCGGTTGCCGGAAAGTTCCTGGAGTAGCGTGTGGAAGGCGTGGTTCGTCTGGATGTAGCCCTCGTGGTCCCGACGGGCGAAATGCCTCTCCAGGCCGTCGTGGAGCTTTCGGAGCCGTCGGAGGTCGGCGTCGGAAGCCCGTTCGCAGGCCCACCGGGCGCAAGTG